>CAYTDF010000395.1:0-2615 GCA_964436365.1 uncultured bacterium
ATCGCTCGGGGCAAGGCCGCGGGTCGGCTCGCCGAAGCCAAAGCCGAGGCTTCGCGCCTGATGGATGAATCCAAGGATCGAATGGCAATCGACGAGCTAAAGCACCTGATCGACATGGGAATGGAGGCCCCGGAGAACTGATACCCATCCGAACACCTCAGTTTATCTGACCTCGATAAGCAGTAATAATATTTTGCAGAATGATATATTATGATCTGAAATAAGATATTATATTGCATAACCACGGGGTTGCGGGTATAATTATCCTACAGGCAGGAATTCTCGGTGTGAACTTTGCTTTCCTGTTGAATCCCGGTGTTTATTGAGGTGTTCCCATGCGTTTGTTGGGCAAGAGTTTCGGCCAGGAGAAGAATCCTCGTTCGGAGCGGCGTATCCCCCCCGATCTTCCTTTCCCATCCGTCTCGATGAGGATTCCACTTGTGCTGTACCAGCTTGTGGGCGCGGCCGCGCTGGAGTCGATTCCTGGCACGACGGTTCGCGTCGGAGTGGAGGGTGTTCTGTGTCGAGCGGCTCGTCCTTTTTCCATTCCCAGTATTGTCAGTGTGGAGCTGCAGTTGCCCGGGAGAGCGACTTCGGGGCGTGGGCTGAGGCTGTTCGGGCACGTTGTGGGTTGTGACAAATGCCCTGGAGATGGTGTGAGCCTCTCCTCGCCTCAGTACGATATCACGGTCGACATCGAACGTGAGCTTCACGGCGATCTGAGTGCCTGGACCGCTTGGAGAGATTTCAGCCGCGAACAGATAGACCGCAAGTAGCGCGCACGTAGTACCCGCGGAGCACCTTGAGCGTCTCTATTGTTCGATTGGTGGAGTTGTGTGGAAGCGGATGCGGCGCTCGGCGTAGGTGTTGCGGTCCGGATCGTCGTCAGCGTCGAGTTCGATGTATCGTTCCCAGGCATCGAGCGCCCGCGGATCTTCGAGGCGGTCATACACCAGCCCTAGCGCATGCCACGCAAGATAGCCGTCGGGTTCCATCTCTACGATCTGCTCCAGCTGTCGTGCGGCATCCTCGTACTCGTCGATCTCGTAGAGCAGGTTGGCCAACGTTCGGCGTAGGCCGGTGTCTCTTTCGTAGTTCCTCAGTAGCCCCTGGTATATCGGGATGGCCTCATCTCTCCGTCCCAATGTCGCCAGACAGCTGGCCAAACCACGCAGACTGGGTTCGTAGTCCGGATCGAGTTCCTGACTCTGTCGAAAGTGCTCGAGCCCTTCTTCGGATCTCCCCTGGAGGGCGAGGATGGTTCCGAGGTCGTGATGGGCTCGTGAATCGCCCGGAGCCAATCTAACCGCTTCGCGAAAACAGTACTCGGCGGAGACGTAAAGCCCTTGCCGTCCATAGGCGACCCCGAGATTGAGCAGAGCGTCCGCGGACGGTTCCCCCAAAATCGTGGCCATCTCCAGCGCATGCCGCGCTTCGTCGAGCTGGTCCGTCCCTAGCATCAAGAGCCCCAACTGCTCGTGAAGTGGAGCCGACTTGGGCGCGAGTTCGATCGCGCGCTGCACGTACTCGATGGCGGATTCAAACTCACCCTTCGCTTCACGAGCGCGCGCCATGTACGAAAGCAACTGAGGATCGTCAGGATTGAGTTCCAACCCCTCTTGCAAGACCTCCTCCGCTTTCTCATTCTGGCTGCGCCGCAGGAGGAGATCCGCCATGTAATAACGGGCGCTGGGTGTCTGCGGTTGATCCTCCAGTAGGGACTCGAACGCCTTAATCGCTTGGTCGATCTCTTGCTCAACCAGCAGAGCGTGGGCGAGATTGGCTTTGGCCTCGATGTGTTTGGGTTCGTTCTTCAGGGCCAACTCGTAGGCGACGATGGCTTCGGCGAACGCCCCTTCCTTGCGGTACGCGTTGCCGAGGTTGTTGTAAGCGTCCGCGAACTCTGGGTCTAACTTCACCGCGTTCGAATAGGCCTCAATGGCATCCTTTGTGTGCCCGCATCGATCTTCAGCCACACCCAGGTTGTAGGCGGCCTCCACATGGTTAGGATCGAGCTCGATACACCGGCGATAGGCCGCTACGGATGGTTCATACCGCGAAAGAGAATAGAGCGCGTGTCCGAGGTTGAAGTATGCGGCCGCGTCTTTTGGAGAGAGTTCGGTGGTCTTCTGGAAATGCTCTACGGCCTCTTCGCGGAGCCCCGCCTGCTCGCACGTGACTCCGAGGTTGTTGCGTGCGTAAGCGTTGTCGGGTTCTAGCGCGACGGCTTGCGCAAGTGCGTTGAGCGCCCCGGAATAGTCCCCTTCGTCCAGTAAGACCGATCCCAGCCGCGCCCAGCTCTCGGCCCGCTTCGTATCCGCATGGATCGCGCTACGGTAGACATCGGCGGCACGCCGAAGATGGCCCATCGCCTGCTCCACATACCCCAAGAGCAACAACGCCTCCACCTGTTTGGGGTGAACCTTGAGGACAGCGTCGAGGGCTTCGATGGCGCGAGTTCCTTGTTCGGGAATCCCGGCTGCGACCTCTGTCGCTGAAATCACGTCTTGCGCGAACTTCAAACACTCCCCGACATCGCTCGGTGGAAAACTTAATTTGTTCCCACCAGCCCCTTGGGGTTGGCTTGCGGCGATGAGCCCCCATGCGCGGGCACT
>CAYTDF010000395.1:2715-5240 GCA_964436365.1 uncultured bacterium
AGCCCCTTGGGGTTGGCTTGCGGCGATGAGCCCCCATGCGCGGGCACTTCGTGCGTGCTGATGCTTTGGATTCGTGAGAGACGCTTGGGCTTTGCTCCCACCAGCCCCTTGGGGTTGGCTTGCGGCGATGAGCCCCCATGCGCGGGCACTTCGTGCGCGCTGATGCTTTGGATTCGTGAGAGACGCTTGGGTTTTGCTCCCACCAGTCTTTTGAGGTTGGCTTGCGGCGATGAGCCCCCATGCGCGGGCACTTCGTGCGCGCTGATGCTTTGGATTTGTGAGAGACGCTTGGGGCTTGCTCCCCTTGGCCTCCTGCGTCTGGTTTGCCGGTGTTGTTTGAGCCCATATTCGGTGAGACGAACGCTCGCCGCTCAGGCCGACCAGGATGAATCCGAGTCCCAGCGGGACGAGCCAAGACGGGGAGAGCCGACACGGCGAATGGGCCGACTCGCGGAGGCGACTTCTGTCACGGGCTCTCATCATGGTTCTGTTCGTCCGATTCGATTCGGTTCTGCGCGAATGTGTACAAGATCGTGAGATCGGCGGGCCGTACACCGGAAATTCGCGCCGCTTGTCCCAGCGAGGTGGGCTGGATCCTCGACAACTTGTCCACGGTTTCGCGCCGGAGTCCGGGAAGGCTGGCATAGTCTAGCTCTTCCGGCAAGCGCACGCTGCTGTAATGGCGTTGCGCATCCACCTGCTTACGGTGCCGTTCGACATAATAGGCATAAGTGACCTCGACCTCCACCTGCTCGCGGACACGCTGGCAGGCGGGAGGGATCTCGACGCCCATGGCTCTCACATGCGAGAGATCGACACCCGGCCTGCGAAGCAAGGCTTCCAACGTCACCGGACGTGTCAGCGGTTCCAGCCCCATGTTCCGCAAGCGGTCGTTGACCGGTTCTGTCGGGCCGAGCGAATGGTTTTGAAGAACCTGTACGATCGCGTGCGTCTCCCGCTCGATCCGTTCCACCTCGGCTTGCCGGTCTTGGGAGACGAGTCCCAAGCGGGCCGCATGAGGCGTCAGCCGGAGGTCGGCGTTGTCTTGGCGCAGCAAGAGGCGGTGTTCGGCGGATGCCGTGAAGAGCCGGTACGGTTCCGTAACCCCTTTCGTGACGAGATCGTCGATCATGACTCCGATGTACGCCTCTTCTCGCGTGGGGACGAACGGCTCTTCTCCGCGTTGGCGCAGGACGGCGTTGATGCCCGCGATGAGTCCCTGTGCGGCTGCCTCCTCGTAGCCGGATGTCCCGTTGATCTGACCGGCGAGAAAGAGTCCCGAGAGCCGTTTCGACTCGAGCCAGGCAGTCATGTCCATGGGGTTGGAGGCAAAGTACTCGATCGCATACCCCGGCAGAAGAATCTCGACTTTCTCGAGCCCGGGGATGGTGCGGATGAATCGTTCTTGGATGTCGATGGGGAGGCTGGTGGAGATGCCGTTGGGATAGACGACGTCCTCTTCGACCCCCTCCGGCTCCAAAAAGATGAGGTGCGAGTCTCTGTCGGGGAACTTGACCACCTTGTCTTCGATGCTGGGACAGTATCGCGGGCCGATACCTTTGATCGCGCCGCCGAAGAGCGGTGAGCGGTCCAGCCCGGAGCGGATGATCTCGTGGGTCTCCGTTCCCGTGCGAGTCATTCGGCAGGCGACACAGTTCTTCGGCGTGGGGCCGCCGGGCTCGAAGCTAAAGCGCTGCGGCGGCTCGTCACCGGTCTGCTTTTCGAGGCTCCGCATATCGATGCTGTGGCGAGCCAGCCGGGCGGGGGTGCCGGTTTTGAGCCGCAGGAGATCGAATCCGCGCTCTTCGAGGTGGCCGGCGAGCAGCACCGAAGCGGGTTCTCCCACACGGCCACCCACGGTCTGTCTCTCACCGCAGTACATCAGTCCGCCCAGAAATGTCCCTGAGGCGATGACCGCCGCGCGTGCCGGGATCACATTTCCGTTCCGCTCGGAGATTCCGGCCAGTCTTCCATCCCGCTCAATCAACGCCGTGCCTTCACCCTTCGCAATCGTCAGGTTGGGTAGGCTATCGAGCAAGGTCTTCATCACCCCCGGATAGGCTTGCCGTTCGCACTGAGCCCGGGGGGAGTGGACGGCGGGTCCCCGGCTGGTGTTGAGCATGCGGTAATGGATGGCGCAGCGGTCGGTGACGCGCGCCATGAATCCGCCCAAGGCATCGATCTCCCGGACCAGTTGCCCTTTGGCGACGCCGCCAATCGCGGGATTGCAGGACATATACGCGACCCGGTCCGGATCGAAGGTCAGCAGGAGTGTCTTGGCATCCATGCGGGCCGCGGCGGCCGCCGCCTCACACCCGGCGTGACCGCCTCCGATGACAACCACGTCGTAACCGTCGCTCTTCTCCGTCAAAATAGGCTCCACCGTTTCTCACGTGCAGGATCTCCACCTACTCTATTGATGCCGTGCGGGAACGCAAACCCGCCCCTGTGGAAAAGGTGTAAGCGCGACAGCGTTTTCCGCACTTGTTTCCGACGTGGACACTTCGACAGTTGAGCGTCGCCTG
>CAYTDF010000396.1:0-454 GCA_964436365.1 uncultured bacterium
CGTTCCGAGTGTACTTGCATAGACGCCCGTAATGATGCTGGAACGTGCGGGTGTGCACACGGACGCGTTCGCATACGCACGCATATAGCGAACGCCTTCCGAAGCCAACTGATCCAAATGCGGTGTGAAAGCATCGGTATCCCCGTAACAGCCAATATGGGGGCTAATGTCTTCACAGGTGATCCACAAGATATTCGGACGGTCGCTCTTCGATGACTGCGACGCGTGGGAGACCGTACTCCAGATTGGACAAAACTGCGGCGGTTCATACGGCGTGTGCTCATGGTTCCGTTCCTCTCTCCGGCATGCCGCCACGACAATCGACGGCATCGGAGTGTTCGTCAAATCCAGACGGTCGGGTGCCCCCCGCGACTTTCCTACGATCAAGGAAGGGGAGATCACCGATCCACCCTTCAGACTCGGCTTCGATGGAATTGACACGCGTAGAGAAATC
>CAYTDF010000396.1:464-5240 GCA_964436365.1 uncultured bacterium
GCAGATTCCCTAAGCCGGGGTCCAGCGTATTACCTCCAACCCGGATTTCCCATAGAGGCTCTCGATTCTCCTCCCGAAGGCGCGATACCGAAGTTGTTCCGGCCTTGGAGGTCCGCTAGTGGATTCTGAACATTATACATTGGCCTTTCCACTGGCACAATCGACTTCTGAACCGGTTTTCCGACCGTCCTCCCTATCCCATCATTGATAAGTTCCGCTACGTGGGTGGGGCAGGGAGAGCAAAGTCAGAGGGCGAGAACCACCAAGAGACGCTCTAGTCCCACACAACCGCGTCATGTGGCCGCCCGTCCTCCGACACAAACCGCACCGAAAAGTTGAAGCCGTGTGGTTTGTTGAGTATTTTCGCGAAGATGCTGTTCTCGCCCTCGTTGAGTCGCACGTTGAGGTGGAGGTTGAAGCCGTGCTTGCTCGCTTCGCCGGGGAAAACGAGCCGTTCGTTGACCCATAACACGATGTCATCATCGCATCGAACGTCCATAGACACATCCGCGTCGCGGTGCATCTTTACGCTCGTATAAGCGTACGCCACCGCGTACTCTGAATCCTGCGGGCGGAAATGCTCGCGTAGGTCCACATTGCCGTATGCGCTTTCGGATTGGTGGTACCGCCAGCCGGCCTCACCGCCCCTGACCTCGTACGTCGCGTCAAGATCGACCCCGTCTTCGGGCGGGAAGTTTGTTTCCATCGGATTATTGCCCCCGGGATTTGTCCAGAGTCCCACCAGATACCAGTCGTTCCAATATCCAAGCGCCCGCGCTACGTCGCGCGTATGCCCCCGGTCGAGCTTTCGGCGCAGCTCCGCGCGGCCTTCCGGCGAGGGGACAGCCTGTTCCCAAATCTGGTCGTACGGCGGCAGACGGATGAGTTCGTGCTCCGCAAAAACCCGCATGTAATGGAGTCCGATCATGCCGGCAAGTTCTGGCTCGGCGGCGATCTCATCCAGAATGGACATTAGCGCCTTCAGGTGTTCGATCACCTTCACCATCCGGCCCGCCAGACGTTCTTGCTTCTCGAGGGCCTGCTGCTCGGCAATTCGCAAACCGAATCGGCACCGGCGGACGCGCGCGGTGATTCTGTCCGCCTCACGGCCCGGCAAATCGGCGTTCTTGATGCGGTCTTCGGCCTCATCGAGTAGCGCAGAGGCCCGAGCTAGGAAACTCGGCGTCATCGAGACCAAGAACGCTTGTTCGAAGTCATGCTCCGCCTCCTTCGGCACCTGCGCCATCACATCTTCGAACATCTGACCGTACGCGGAAACCGAAGGCGCGGCGACGCCGAACATGTTCTCATAGTATTCAGCGACAATGGCGTCCACGTCGGCATCGATATCCCAAGCCAGTTTCGGCGGGACACAAAGATTCAACCCTTGCGTCCACCACTGCGGGTGAGTCTCTGAGTAGAATCCGACGCCGCCGTGGCGAAGCAGCCAGGGAAGATCGCGCCGAATCCTGTGGATCATGCCCATGGGGCCACCCAAAGACCAATGGCCATAGTAATCATACATACCTAGATCCGGGCTGAGTTTACCCCACCCGAGGGCATTTTCCAGGAACGGCTGGTTGCGTTCGCAATCGGCGTCGTCGATTGCGTGATGCATGCAATACTCCCACGGCGTATGCACCAAATACGGCTGTAACATCGGGTGCGGTTTTACGACTTCCGGAGGCTTGGTGTAGGTCAGGTACGCGTAAAACGCGAGACGCCTATCGGGATGAGTCTTCACCACTTCGGTTGCGACCTGGTTGAAGAAATACACAAGCCGGTCGGAAAGAGAGCCGCCGGGAACAAAGGGATCGATACCCAATTCGGCGTCGAGCGCGAGGCAACTCTCGCAGCGGCAGAAGCCCCTGTGGTCGTTCGGACTGAGCGAAAAACTCTGCGTGTCGGGGTTCTCATCGAAGTAACGGCGCGCCTGGGCCACCGTCATGTCCAACACTTCTGGATGCGTAGTGCACAACTGGCGCGTGCTGCGTCCGTTGCCAAGCAGTGCAAACCACTCGGGGTGGTTTTCAATCGACTCCGGGGGAATGATTCTGAACCAATTGTGACTATGGAATTGGCGCGGAAAGCCTTCCATGCCGTTGCGGCGTATCCACAAGCGGGACGCTTGTTCGTTGGGATGCCGACCGAAGCCGGCGAAACTCTCGAAGTCCGGCGCGTCCCGCATCTCCAGATTGCCGACCGTAATGGTCGCTCGCCGCGGGATGTGCTCACCCAGTGCGTCCGGTGTGTACCACCGACAGCCGAGTTCCTGCACGAGGAACGCATACACTCCGTTAATGACGCCCTGATCTGACCCGCCGGAAAAATAGAGCACGCGTCCCTCCCGCCACACGTGGTAGGCCAGCGGTGGGAGCGATCCATCTTGATCTTGTACGCCGAGTAGGAGAACCGGTTTGTCGTCGGTCTCCGAAACAACAGGCAGTCGCACGCCTGACATCTTGCCGATGATCTCCGAAAGATCACGTGCTGTTTCCGAAACATCCGGCGAGGCATCATCCGGAACCACGATCACGGCATGGGCGTGCCCATCTTCGACAAGCGCCACGAATTCTCGCTGCCCTCCCGAAGCAGGGAGCATCAAGAGCAAACTGACAAACGCAAGGGTGCTTAGTTTCACTAGCGAATTCATTCTGCTGGCCTTTCGTCAGCAAAATCTTTCGGATCGCTACGGAAGTTCCGGATTGCATCTGCCCGCAGAGCTGCAGATCAGCCGAGATTTCTCATTTGAGCAGTATGATCATCTAAGAGCCAATGGCAGACAATTTTCGTTGCGGCGTCATTCCACTGGCTTGGCGATGCGCAGATCGGTTTCCTCGGACTGGGGGCCGAGATCCATCCGAGCCTTATGCGGGGTATGCGCCGTGATGTGGCCGGTCAGATCGCACATGCCAAACAGGGACTCTTCCGTCACGTACAGGGCCGGTCGGTCAACTTCGTCAAAGACGCGGCAGTCGACAAAGTCGATGCCTCCCGGCGTTTCCGTCATCTTGGGATCGCGTGCTTCGAGCATGATTGCACCAAGGGAACCGGCCTCGTCCGTTGCGGCTCCAGTCCAGGGATTGCGCCAATCGCAATTGACGAACCGTACGCGCAGGCTCTTGCTCGACTTATCGTAAACTTGGGCTCCAGCGCGCCCCGACTCACCGACAACGCAGTTGCGGAACTCGATGGTTCCCTTCGGTCCGTCGTCGCGCGCGGCCCCGACGGATAGGCCGCTCCGTACGGCCGAAGGGATGTAGCAGTTCTCGAACAGGATGGACACCGGCGCGTGAAGGCTGGTGAAGTTCTTGAAGAAGAGATGTACGGCGTTGCCGTGGTTGTTCTCCAGGATGCAATTGCGAATCACGCAGTTGACCAGCCGCTGGTTGGCGGTGTTGGTCTCGCGGTTGGGCTCGAGACAGATACCGGCCTGCGGCGGTGTGCCCGACGTGTTGGACAGCACGCAGTTCTCGATCAGTAGGTTCTCGGCGGTAATGACGCTAATGCCTTGGCGGTGATTCTCGTGGCAGATGACGTCGCGAATGACCACGTCCTCGCACCAGAGCTGCTTGTCGGTTTTCCCGATGTAAATACCGTCGCCGCCGGTGTATTCGATGCGCAGTCCTTCGATCGTAACACGCTTGCACCCTCGAAACGACAGGCCCATGCGGTGTTCAGCCTTCTCGTACGGTTCGGATTGGTAGTCGCTCTTGTGCATGCGCAACGTTGCCCCATAGCCGCGCATCGTGATAACGGTGGCGTCGGCGGCTGTAAAGAGGCTGTCGCCCCGGCTCTTGAATTCGTCCTTCTTGGCGAGCACCACGACACCGGGCTCGAATACAATTTCAAGGTTGCTGCGAAGCGCGATTGGCCGGATAATCCACGGCTTTCCCATGTAGGGCACGATGAGCTTGCTTGCGCCCGAGTCGATGGCGGCCTGGAGCGCCTCGGTAACATCCTCCCCGCTGAATCCCCACCAGGCGGCATTCGCTTCTGTGCGCGTCCCGGCCCGGACCTCCTCGACCGCGCCTTCGTTTCGCTGATCGGTCGGCATTGGGGTCGCGGCACGGGAATGCGTCGGTGCCACAAACGCCTGGACAGCCGATAACAAACTGACAACCACGGCAAAACCAAGTTTCATTAGTGAACTCTCCTTTTCGCCCCCTCTCCACGGAGGGTTTCAGTCACATTCCCGATTACGCAAATTGGAGGTTGGGGTGTCTTTGCCTCTGATACTAACGCCCAAGATCATGCCTCCGCTCCGTATACCATTGCTGGAGTCATAATAATTCCAGCCGCCTCCCGCCGGACCTGCACCGAAAACGACGTATGGTTCTCCCGCCTGTCGCCATTTTTGGATCAAGTGCGGATTATCCGCACCGACCGACGGCACCCAATCACTTGCGATCGGCGTGCTGTGATACATACCCTCGTGGGCGGATGTGAGCTCACTTGGCGTTCCATAGATAAAAGGATCGGTAAGTGGCTCGCTGATATACCCCAGGTGGATGTATGGACAGTGCTCTTCTTTACCGTCGTAATGACCGGGGAGGTCGTTCTGATCCATGAAATACATCTTATGGACGTTAAGATACGTGCGGAGTTCAGCGCGGGAGTGCGCGACCTTGGCGCGGATCCGCGCGTTCATGAAATTCGGCACGGCGATGGCCGCCAGGATACCGATTATGGCTACAACGATGAGCAGTTCGATGAGTGTGAAAGCGGGCGGTTGCCCTCGAGTCACAGGATTTCGCATGGTTGAATCGCTCCTCT
>CAYTDF010000397.1:0-2448 GCA_964436365.1 uncultured bacterium
TACCGACGGAATCGTGCCGACCCCCACAATCACACCCGTCCCCGTGGGTGTCCTAGACTGGTCGCTTCACTGACGGCCACTCCCTATGCCACACCGGGCATAAACATACACCTATGTCAATTTTTCTCTGAGCTGCCGAGCCCTCTCGACTCCAAGTGCGATTCGTACTTGGGAAATACCAGGTCAACGTGTTTACTATGCGAAACCATTGCAAAGGACCGTTGAGAGATGCACCTATCGATAAGAGGAATGACGCTTCGTTTATTGTCAATCTGTACTGCCGTGGCTTTGTGCCAAGCCGGGGCATCGCAAGGCGAATCAATTCCCGTCACAACAATCGCACCGGATACCGAGCCGACAGCCATACACTCGTAGCTCGTCTCAGGACCTTTTCCGAGCCCGCGCGTCCATCCGGCAACCAAGATTCCCAACTCTTGGACGGGATACTACGACCAAGGTCCTATCCGCGCTGGATTCGACCGCGATTATCTGGCCGCGTTGGGCGGCGAATCGCAGGCGCGCCCCGAGCCGGAAACGTCGGTTGAACTGCCGAACGGAGGGAAGGTTGCGTTTGTACCGTATACGTGGGAGGAGGCCTATCTGGACCTGACCCAGGAGTACGGCGAGCTGGCCGAAGTCTGCGTCTACCTCTATACGGAGTTGGAGAGCGTAGAGAAGCAAGAGGTTTTTCTGCACATGGGTTTCAACGACGCAGGCAAGGTCTGGGTTGATGGAAAACCGGTGGGCGGCCGCACGGGAGACGGACCGGCAAAACCCTCGCAACGTGTGGCGCGAATCACGTTGCGTGCGGGACGGACCCCGATCTTGGTCAAAGTGGATCAGGCGGGTGGAGGCTGGGGAGCGTACATAAATGTCTACGGCACCTCGGCACACAAGGCTGTGGTGAGTAAGCACTTTCCAAAACGACTTCTCCTCGCGGCGGACCGTGACCTAACACTGGTGGGTGGTACGATTCGAGCCAGCCTTCTCCCTCAACCACCGTGGCCAGAGTTTGACGTGCCGGTCCGGTGGCGACTCCAGGACGGTTCGACAATGCGTGACCTACCCGAAACCGGACCGACGATTTCGTTCGAGATTCCCGACGGACCTTCGCGCGAGCTGAACCTACACGCCACGAAGACGGTTCAAGGGAATGCGGTGAAAGGCTCACTGCGCATCTATGCGTCTCGACAAGACGATCTTGCGTTTCCACAAGGGAAAGAACCGATGCAGATCGTCGTGCAGCTGGGGACAGACCTGGATCGCGAGCGCATCGTGTACTGGCGCACCGATGCCGAAACCACGGATGCGTTCGTCGAACTGGTTGCCGTGCCATCGCTCAAGAAGAGAAGCCCCGATTGGACAAGCCAGAAGATCCAACGTGTGAAAGGCAAGAGCACTGTAGAAATGGGAACCTACGGGCCCTACCGCCAACATATCGCCTCGCTCGGCGGGCTTGCAGCAGGCGGCGCTTATGTGGCCCGTGTGGGTGACGGGTCCTCGAACGGATGGAGTGCGCCGATCCCGTTTCAGATGAACTCCGCACCAAAGAGCGTGAAACACCGGAAAGTCTATTTTGGCAAAGACCGCTTCGCAGGCTGGCCGGCAAACCAGGGTATCTGTATCTGGGAAAACGAAATCGTGGTGGGATTCACGCAAGGCCATCTGGCGAAACGTACTCAGGAGCGACAGCACCTGATTGCCCCGCCTTCCAATCTCTTGCAGGGGCGAAGCGTCGATGGCGGCCAGACTTGGGCCGTGCAGGCGATGCCGCTCCCGCCGAAATCAGGGCGCAGGGATTTCCCGGGTGGTGTCGATTTCACGCACCCCGACTTTGCTCTCAAAGCGATAGGGAAGGATTTCTACATCTCGCAGAATCGCTGCCACACCTGGGAAGGCCCCTACCATCTTCCCAAATACAACGAACTCCCCCTCACCGCTCGGACGGATTATCAAGTTTTCGGTCCCAAGGATCTTCTACTCTTCCTGACAACCGACAAACCGAATGGCCTGGAGGGACGCTCCTTCTCGATCCGCACCACCGATGGCGGGCTGACCTGGAAGCAGTTCTCATGGCTCGGACCCGAACCAAACGAGTTTTCGATCATGCCCTCATCGGTGCGCCTCGATAGCGACAGTCTCCTTGTAACCACACGCCATGCCGAGCGAACAGGGCATGGTAGGTTCACGGTGATCGATCTGTATTCTTCGGACAATCGGGGCGTTTCTTGGTTTCTGGCGGGGACCCCGGTGGTTCTCGGTGCGGGCGGTAATCCTCCCAGCATGGTCCGGTTTCCCGATGGGAGGCTGTGCATCACATACGGGGACCGCAAGCCGCCGTTGAGCATCAAAGCCATCTTCAGCGAAGACGATGGGCGCACGTGGGGCCAAGAGACGGTGCTCCGGAGCGGCGCGGGCGAATTGGATATCGGCTATCCCCGCTCGGTC
>CAYTDF010000397.1:2458-2675 GCA_964436365.1 uncultured bacterium
CACGCGACGGCGAGCGCTATATCGATGCCACCATCTGGTCACCGCCTCAGAGTTTGAGAGAATAGACCCGGTATCTCGCAGTTCTAGACTCCGGTATCTAGCGGGAGGGTCCCATGCAACAGACAACGTCAACCGAATTACGAATTTGGGCCGGACGCGTTTCACCTTCAACCACCGGAGTAAGCGAGCGGGGTACTTGGCCTTTCCGGTCAGGGAG
>CAYTDF010000397.1:2685-5234 GCA_964436365.1 uncultured bacterium
CTTCCGGCCCTTCACAGACAACGCGAAACCCGACGTTATAAACACCTTGGTGCGGTTTGTAAGCCAAGCGAAACGCCGATCGGGCGCGCTTTGGCCGGTCGCGCCAGGATCCGCCCCGCGCAACTCGCTTCCCCTTCGCAGCCACGCCGTCCGATTCTTCCAACTCCCGGTACGGGTAAGGCCGGAAAACAGAACGCGTCCATTCACTCACGTTGCCGTGCATGTCGTGCAGCCCCCAGGCATTGGGCTCGTAACCACCGACATCCTCGGAGACAAATCCACCGTCGTTAAAGCGAGTGTCTCTTGGAATCCAGTCATCGTATTTCCCTGGATTCTCGTAAGGATCGCGCTCTTTCTTGTAAGGATGACAGACGAACTCCCGAAGCATGACGTCACCGAGATTTGCGAATAGCGAAAAATCGGCGTCGAGATCACCATAGGAAAACGGCGTCGCCGTCCCGGCCCGGCAGGCATATTCCCACTGGGCCTCAGTCGGCAGAGTGAAGGTGCGCCCGGTTTCGTGACTCAGCCACTCGCAGAAGGCCATGGCCCGGTCCCATGAGACCCGCACGACGGGCTGCTGGGCACGATTCACATAGAAACCGCGCACACCAAATTGCATCGCATGCTTGGACTCGACCCGGCTGTCATGGGTGGGATCGAAAAGCGCATACTGGGCATTGGTCACTTCGACACGGCCCATCCAAAAATCCTTGGCAATACGTACCCGCGAGAGAGGCCGTTCACCGGGATACCCATTCGCATCCCCGGCGACAAACTCGCCCGCCGGAATACGGACAAGGTTCAGATTCATCCCCTCGCCAATCTCAATCGAGCTTTCATACTTCCCGGCCTCGCTCTGCCGTCGTTTGGCCTCATCGCTGTCAAACGGCCAATCCTGGCAGGTGAGGTCTTCTTCGGTCTCTTGGACCGATACGACCCCAGCGACAGTCGCACCCGTGGCGCCTCCGTAACCGGGTAGGTCAGGAATGGCCTCCGGATCTTCATCCATCGCCGCATAGAGATTGAGTAGTTCGCGACGGCGTTTCGCAAGGCCACTGACTCGCTCCTCGCCAGCGATCTCCGTCCAGGTGCCATGGTACGGCACGTTGAGATCGATCCAGGTGATGAGACGGTCCCAGCCCTCGGCGTCGAGATGCACGTCGTAATGCCCGTTCTCCAACATCTGGACCAGCTGCGTCGTGTCGGCATGGTATTCCATGGGCATCAGCATGTGATAGTCACTCTCCATACCCGGGTGACGTACGTATCGCTGCAACTCCACATAGGAGACGGAAAAATGCCCCGCGTCGACGCCACCGTGATGAAAGACGCTGGTGTAATCTTTGATTTTCTCGGTCCCGCGCAGGTCGGCTAGGACCCGGCCATCGGCTTGCGGTTGGCCATCGTGGCAACCCACGCAATGCCGGTCGAGAACGGGCTGCACTTCACGCGCGAAGCTGAAACCGCGCGTGGGTCCATACCACGGTTTGATCTCAGAGGTAGGACGACGCATCGCCAAGGCCGATTGGACCGGGGGTGTCGTGTTCTGGCTGTCGTGGCAGCCCACGCAGGAGACGACCTCCCCCGGCATCCCCGTGAGCCAACTCCGCATCAGTTGAACCGCCTTGCCTTCGGCGTCGAGCGGCTGCACGGAGATGGGTGTGTTGGCGGGGATACGGAAGTTCGCCGACCCATCCTCTTCAACGGGAACGGTGCCGATGATGCGCTTGATGTCCCAGGGACCTTCGATGCCGACCACGCCTTGCGGTCCTCCCATACCAGGGTACAAGTAATGATACGTAAATAATCGGAGTTGTTTTACCGTCCCTCGGGGAACATTCAGCAGACCGTCACCGGCGTAGATATCCGTCAGGTAGACGAGAGCATCCTTACGTTTCAAATCCACTTTGTCGGGAATGACCGGAGGTTTTTCGGTTTTGCGGAAAGGAATCGGTTCGAAGAGCGCGACCCCAGGCTCTTCGCGCAAGAGAAGACTGTTGTCGAACACGTCGACCAGGTAAATCCCCCAAAGGGAATCGGGTGAGGGCTTGCACGAAACCAAAAAGTACTTTTCGTTCAGGGGATACGGGTGCAAAAACTTCGGCCAGGAAGCGTCCACCAAATTGTCGGCGATAATCGGCTCAACCGTCTTGCCGTAACCGGGAATACGTTGAAGAACGCCATCGGCCTCCCGCCGTCCTTTGGCCACATCGAAGAGCACTAACTCTCCCATGCGCGGAACGCCATGGTGGCCACTGACGATGCCCGCAAACTGAGACGGCCGTCCAGGGATCGGGCGCGCGTAGAAGAGAGAGTTAGGCCAGTAGGAGTTGCTGCCGTAATACTCCATCTGCTCGGTCCCGTCGGGATTCATGTGGAACAAGACCCGGTCGTGACTGTGTGGCGTATCCGTGTACTCCCAACGTAGATACATCACGCGGCCGTTGGGCAATACCGTGGGGCACCAGTTGTGCTCCTGGTCGAAGCAGAGCTGGCGTATATCCGTTCCGTCAGGTTTCATTCGATAGAGATTCGCCGTGCGATCG
>CAYTDF010000398.1:0-5229 GCA_964436365.1 uncultured bacterium
GCTGCAGACATACTCACGAGAGAGCATAAACGAGGTCAGGTTGCCGTTTCCACAACCGGCTTCCAAAACCCGCTGCCCAATCCACGGATCGATCCGCTCCCAGATCCAGCGATTGAGATTGTCCATCCGGTAGATACGTCTCAGAGTCTCCGCGCCGATAGGGTCTTCGTTCGCGGCGGCTTCGGGCGAGAGTTCTTCCGGGGGGGTGGGGACGGCCGTTTGGGGATCGGTCGCTTTTGGATGGGATTGTGGGTCAGTCAATGGCTTGGAATCTCAAAAGGCTCGACGCCCGGTTTGTAGGGATTTGAACAGAACAGATTGAAACGAATGATGTGCCAGAACGCCGCTGCGCCGTCTTTCCAGCCGATCTTCTTCCCCTCGCTGTAGCCCCGCCCGTGATAGGTGATCGGAACTTCGTAGATACGGCAATGGGTCTTGGCCAGTTTTGCGGTCACTTCCGGTTCGAATCCAAAACGCTTGGCCTGCAAATCCAACCGTTGGATCAGATCACGGCGAAAGGCTTTGTAGCAAGTCTCCATATCGGTCAGGTTGAGGTCGGAGAACATATTCGACAACAAGGTCAGGACCTGGTTCCCAATCGAATGCCAGAAGAACAGCACGCGGTGTTCCTGGCCGGAGAAGCGCGACCCATAGACCGCGTCGGCTTGATTGGCCCGGATCGGTTTGAGAATACGGGCGTACTCGGTTGGGTCGTATTCCAGGTCGGCGTCTTGGATGATGACGACATCCTTTGTGGCCGCGTCGATCCCCGTGTGGAGAGCCGCGCCTTTGCCCTGATTGATTTCGTGGAACAGGATGCGCACGCCTTCGCGCTTGTAGTTCTGGAGCCGGTCCCGGGTACCGTCTTGTGAGCCGTCGTCCACGACGATCAGTTCCTTCGGCGTGGGTTCGGCCATCACCAGATCGATGATCTCCTCGATCGTCTCCCGTTCATTGTAAACCGGCATGACCACAGAAAGTGTGAGCTCGGGGAGGGGGGCCTTATGTGTTGTCATGGGGTTTCCCGTTCGGATCGCACTGGAACGGCACGCAGTCGTCCCGAGTGCCTCTCCAAGATTCTGTCTCTCTGCGAAAGACACGATAGCATTCGCAAGCAGACAAGTTACGCTTGGCAGGTTGTGGCCGCAACGGTAGGCTCGGCGCAATCCCAGAACCGCAGCTGGCCTTGAATCCAAGCATGGCACCGAATCCAAGCACAATAGGGAACGAAACGTCTCCCCCCCTCCTCCAGGTACGCGATCTCAAGAAACACTTCGAGATACGCAAGGGTCTCTTCTCTCGTGTCGCCGGGCACGTCAAGGCTGTCGACGGGCTCTCTCTTCACATCGAACCTGGCGAGACGCTCGGTCTCGCAGGCGAGAGCGGATGCGGCAAGACCACGACCGGTCGCTTGATCCTGCGCCTTCTGGACGCCACATCCGGTGACGTTCGTTACAGGGATTCCCCCAATCTTCTCGACCTGAACCAGAAGCAGATGCGGCCCTACCGCAAGGAGATGCAGATCATCTTCCAGGACCCCTATTCGTCACTCAATCCCCGTTTGACGGTCGGGAGCACCCTGGAGGAGCCGCTCAAGGTCTTTGGGATCGGTGACAACAAGGCCCAACGCCGAGCCCGTGCGCATGAACTCCTCGAACTGGTGGGGATGGCCAAGAGGCATTTCAACCGCTATCCCCACGAGTTTTCCGGCGGGCAGCGGCAGCGGATCGGGATCGCCCGGGCTCTTTCGGTCGAGCCTTCACTGATCATTGCCGACGAACCCGTCTCCGCCCTCGATGTCTCCATTCAGGCTCAGATCATCAACCTGCTGATCGATCTCCGCAACCGGATGGGGCTTTCGTTTCTGTTTGTGGCCCACGATCTTTCGGTCGTTCGGCACATCAGTCACCGCATGGCCATTATGTATCTCGGGAAGATCGTGGAACTGGCGGGGAAAGACGCCATCTGCGAGAAACCGCTGCACCCCTACACTCAGGCGCTCCTGCGTGCCGTGCCGATCCCCAAACCGGGAAAACGCACCCGGGCCCTGCTCGAAGGGGATGTGCCAAGCCCGATCGACCCTCCGCCGGGATGCAGTTTCCACCCCCGTTGTCCGCTCCGTTTCGAGCCCTGCGACCGGGAGACGCCGACTCTTGTCGATCATGGTGGGCACAAGGTGGCCTGCCATCTCTACCCGGAGGGGAAGCCCGTCCAGCCCGTGAAGATCGAAGACGTGAAGCCGGAAGCGTAGGCGACGTTCCCAGGCGATTCGGGTCACCGATCCTCCAACTCCGAACGGAACGATGCTCAACCCGCAAACTCATCCGTTATCCCACCGGAAGATCCTCCTGCTCGGCATCCTCGTTTTCGCGGCCGCCGCCCGCTTGGCTACCATCGGGCAGGGAACCAACATCGACGAAGGTTATTTCCTGCTCCAGGGCCGCGAGGCCGCGCGGGGGCATCTCCCATTTGTGGATACGCAGCTGAACAAGGGTCCGCTGATCGCCTGGTTTGTTGCGCCCTTCTTCCTCTTGAGCGACACCCCCATCGTGCCCGCGCGCTTGGCGGTTGTGGTTGTGGCCGTGCTGGGTATTTGGGGCGCGGCGCGACTGGCGCGGCGTTGGTGGGGCGGGGAGGCGGCGCTGCTGGTGGCGGCCTGGTACGGATTCGAGTCGTACGCGGCGCTGTGGGGAAAATGTGTGCATGTCTCCGTTCTGCTACCCGCCATGAGCGTCTGGGTGCTGACCGCGCTCGATGAGGGTTGCGCCGGGCTCCAGGAATCGCCCCGCCGGGCGTGGAACCTGATCGCCGCTGCGGGGCTGTTGCTGGGACTCTGCGGGCTTCTGAAACAGACCGCCATCTTCCTCGTACCGGTGCTCTTGTTGCAGATACTCCTGTCACAGATGGCCCAGGCCGCCCCCGACCGCCGCACTGGCCGTCTTCTGGGGGTCTGCGGAGGCATGGCGCTCTTGCCGTGGGTTGTTTTGATCGCGGTCTATGGAGCGGCGGGCCATCTGTCCGCTCTCTTCGACGATCTGTTTTCGGCTCATTTACGGATGCGGATGGGGTTCGACCACCCGCTCGAGTATCGTCTCCGCGAGATACTCCAGGTCATGGCCATGAGTCCGTTTCTCTGGTTGACGGCGCTTGTCGGCGGCGTGGCGGTCTTTGTTCGGCGTGACCGTAAAGGCTGGGTGGCGCTGGCCTGGTTCTTGGCGGAGTTCCTCGGAAACGGTTTCAGTCTGGGGCATTTCTGGCGGCACTATCTTTTCGCGGCGCTTCCCGCAGCCTCGCTCCTTGCCGGATACGCGACGATCTCTCTAACCCGCAAGCTCGCAACGCCTACAGAGAGAGACCGCCCCCAGACGATATGGATCGCGGTGGGAGTCGTTGCCGGTCTCTCCCTGGTCTGGTGGCCCAAGCAGTTCTGGGGCTACCCGGGCCTGACCTTGCGCGAGGAAACTCGTTTGTCGACGACGATCGCCGAGCGGGTCGGCGATGGGCCGTTCTTGAATCTGATGAATCCTTCTGTCGCGGTCTGGGCCGGCCTCGACCTACCTCGCACGGTGCGCGGTAGCCGCACGCTTCGTATTCCCGGTCTCTACCCCATGATCTCCCGGGGGTATTTGAGCGAGACGAATCTAGCGCGCAGCATCGAATCCTGGCGGGAGCAAGGGGTTTCCGGCGCGGCGATCTACGGTAAGGATCTCCGCGCACTGACGCGCGACCCCAATCTGGAGACGCTTAGACCGCTGCTTCTGTACCTGGCCAACGATTTCACAGTCGCATTCGAGACCGAAAGGCGAAAGACTTCTTACACGGAGATCGTCGTTTTTGCGCGGCGGTCGGATGACGGTTGACGGGGATGAGCGACTTGAGTGTGCGGACGGAGCGTCTAGTTCTAATCGGCCTGTTGGTGGCGGCCGCTCTGTGTCGGGTGAGCACTATCGGCCGGGGCACGAGCACCGACGAGGGGTACTTCCTGCTGCACGGACGGGAGATCGCCCGTGGCTACGTTCCCTACGCGGAAACTCAGTTCAACAAGCCTCCGCTAATCGGTTGGCTCACCGCGCCGTTCTTTTTGACCGGACAGGCCCCGGTTATCCCCGCCCGGCTGTTCGCGGTTTGCGTCTCTCTCTTGGGGATATGGGGGGTGGCGCGTCTAGCGCGAAGGTGGTGGGGGGGCGCGGCTTCGCTACTCGCGGCGGCCTGGTTTGTGGGCGAGTCCTACTCGGCGTTGTGGGGCAAGATGATCCACATCTCCGTGCTTCTACCTCCCATGCTGGTCTGGGTGTTGAATCTCGTCGAAGACGGCATCGAGTTCTCCGAAGGCGAATCCCGTGACGACGCTCGCCACGCGCTTCAGCGATTCTGCGCGGCGGGGCTGCTCCTCGGTGTGGCGGGGATGTTGAAGCAGACCGCGATCTTCGTGGTCCCGGTTTTGATGTTGCGTTTGCTGATGACTGTCGGGGGTGGCCGTGCATTCGCGGGGATCTTACGCCTGGGCTGTTTCGCGCTCCTCCCTTGGATACCGTTCCTGCTGGTCTACATCACCGCCGGTCATGGGCCCGCGCTCTTCGACGATCTTTACGCGGTTCACATCCGCATGAGCCAGGCTTTCGATCATTCGTTCGGTTTTCGGGTGGCCGAAATCCTGGATGTGATGTTGATGAGTCCTTTGCTCTGGCTATCGGCCTTTGCCGCGGTCGGGCTCGGTCTCTTCAAGCGGCAACGCGAAGCCTGCTGCGCGTCGCTTTGGTTGCTGATCGAACTCCTCGGCAACGGATTCGCCATCAGTCATTTGTGGCGTCACTACATGCTCGCCGTTGTGCCGGTCGCTTCGCTGCTCGCGGGGTATGTTTCGTCGCGCGTTCTGGAGTGGGCCGTGCGGCATTTTTGGGATGAGTCGGTCCCGTTTCGGACGTTTCCACTCTATGGAGCCTTGGCGTTTGTGGCGATTGCCTCGCTGACTTGGTGGCCCAAACAGGAGTGGGTCTACCCCGGGCTTTGGCTTAAGGAGGAGGCCCAGCAGGCTCGCTACATCATCCGGCCCAAGACCGGCTCGGGGCCGATGCTCAACTTCATGAACTCCAGCGCCTATTTCTGGACCGGGCAGGATCTTCCTTGGTCGCTTCATGAGGGCCGCCGTATCCGTATCCCGCACGCTTACTCGATGATTTCGCGCGGTTATTTCAGCCAAGAGGACTTGTTGCGGACGCTCGACTATTG
>CAYTDF010000399.1:0-1770 GCA_964436365.1 uncultured bacterium
TCGACTGTCATCGAACCGTTCATCCTAGCCTCCTATCCTATGTTTTACCGGTAGGGTGGGCGCTACCTCGCACCCACCGATACGTTTGTAGCCCTTACTTAATATCCGCAAGCCGTCTCTCCGCCGCCTTGAACGGCAGAATCGATTCGTAGAGCCGCTTCGCTTCGGAACGTTCGCCGCTCTCTTCCGCAATCTCAGCCAATTGAAACGTGGCCATGCGCCTCCACATCCCGTCGGGATACAGCCGCAGATACTCTTCGAAGAGCGCCTTCGCGGCCTTGGGCCTGCCCATTTCCAGACGGCACTGCGCCATGAAATAGAGCATCGACTCCTTGGGTTTGCCGGGCGCGCTTTTGGCAGCCTGCGCGTACGCTACGAGCGCCCGTTCGGAATGCCCCAGAAGCTGCAAGAAACGCGCGCTCTCATAGTAGCTGCGCACCGCAACTTTCTCTTCTCTCGACGCGCGGATCCCCGGGTCACGCAGCAGCGCCACAATTGTGTATGGATACTTCCAGATACCCGAAGAGAAGAGGCTCGTCCCTCCCTCTTCCACCGCAATCGACTGTAGCGCCTGCGTTCGCTTTTCGAGATCGACATACACACTCGCGTACGGGGGCACGACCCGTGCGTACGCTTCGAGACGTTCGAAACGCGGATATGTCCCCTCGGCCTGGAACGCGCTGGACAGCATCGCGTTTCGCAACGGGCCGAACGTGGCTTGAAGTTCCGTGTTGTTTGGCTCCTTGCCGAGTCGCGCCACGATCGCTTCCAATGTGACCGGCTTTCCTTCGAACTCGACGAACCTTCCCGTCCCCGAATCGCACAGCAGCGTCCCCTCCGAGGTCGTCACCGCGCACAAGGCATCGAACTGCACTCCGCGTCGGCTCCGGTCGAAGAGCACAATCGCAGTCTTCAGTCCCGCACGCTCCGCGAGTAGAGCTAAGACCCACGTCGAACGTTTCGACAGTCCGAAACCTCGAACCAGAATCCCGACCGGGAATTCGTACTCCGGCTCCGGTTCGAAGGAAGCGGCGTTGTGGAAGACCCAATCCGTAAGCCGGGCGGCCTTGTCGCGCTCGTTGCGGCAACCTTCTGTGACCCGGGTTGCGATCTGTTGCAGGAGATGGCAATGCAGGAGATAGTAACTATCCTCCTCGGAAAACGTCTTGGCGGCGAGATCATTCAGGTCGATTCTCCACGCTTTGGCGTGCTTTTCCAGCAGCGGTGAGCGGAGTGCACCGCGTACGTGTCCGGTGGTCCGGCTCAGCAATCCGGCCGCCTGGGGGTGATCGCCTTTCCAGGCGTGTAAGAGCCCTCGAAAATAGAGGTCGTCCAGCGTATCACGGGCGTTTGCGGCGTTTAGCGTCTCGCCTGCGCCGGGCGTATCCAGCGCGAGAATCCGCTCTGCCGCAGTCTGGTAGTGCTCTTCGTAGACCGCCAGAATCCGCCGGTCGCTCTCCGTAACCTTCACATTCTTCCACGCCGGAGTGGGGGTCTTCTTGCTCTCCCAGTGGACGATCTCGGGGAACATGGCGATTGTGGCCGCTGCAACCGCAACCAGGGCTCCTGCAACCGCCCAAACCCGAAAATTCCGGCTCGGTTTCTCTCTTATGTCGCTCATTCTCTTGTCAATCCGCTTTCAGATGCTTCGCAACCGCTTCCAGGACATGAGTAGGATCAATGGGTTTGGTTATATAGTCCACCGCCCCGAGAGCGAACCCCTTCTCTTTCTCTTTTGTGTCGCTCATGCCCGTGACGAAGATAACCGGA
>CAYTDF010000399.1:1780-5229 GCA_964436365.1 uncultured bacterium
CCTACCCACTTCATACCCATCTATCTCCGGCATCATCACATCCAGCAGGATGAGGCTCGGCGGCTTTGCCCCTCCCGAAATCTTTAGCGCCTTCTCGCCACTTATCGCGGCTTTTACACGATAGTGGGGGCGTAGAACACCTGCGAGGACATCAATGTTCTCCGGTGTATCATCTACAATAAGTATGCAAGTTGAGGTTTTGTTGTCAGGCATTGTCGTGACCCTCTATGGTAATACCCAATGAGTGAGCGATCTCAGAAAGGCAACGCATAGCCTCTTCGAAATCATCGCTGCCGACGAGTTCATCGAGCCGCTCGAGTTTCTCCTCAACGCCGAACCGCGTGAGCTGTGGCTTAAGCCTTTCCACATACACGGCAGCCTTGGTGTCGTCGTCCTCGAGAAACGTTGCCAAATCATGCAGAATCGCTCGAACCTCATCGATATCGATCTCGTCTCTCTGACTCTCACGATTCGGTTTCGGTTCTGGGTATTCTTGCAGCTCTCGTACAGAATTCAAAACGACGTCCAGCGCTTTCGACGTTCCTTCCATCTCACTCGAATAGATTTCCGTCTTTCTGCCCTTGTTAGCGGATCCCGCTTCGATCTTCGGGAAGTCGAGGATGTCATTGACGATGCCGAGGAGTGAACGAGAAGCGTTATCGACTTTTGCCAGATAATCCTCCTGCTTCGCCGTCAAGTCGGTCTGCCGACAGAGATGGGTCATGTCGATAATCGCGTTCATCGGTGTTCGTATTTCGTGACTCATACTGGCAAGGAAGTCGCTCTTTGCCTCATTTGCGGAGTCGGTTTCCACTGTGGCGCGGCGCAACTCCTCCTCCATCCGCTTGCGCTCTGTGATATTTCGCACAAAAGCGATGAGGCTTTCCTTTCCTTCGTATTCCACGCATGTCACCGTGACCTCGACAGGATACTCACGGCCGTCTTTCGCCCTGTGCACAGACTCGAGATGTAGCGTCTTGTTCTCTTTGACCTGTTGGCAGAGCGACGGCCACGCTTCCTGGGTGACGCCCGTGTCCAGTTTGAAGATGGGCATCTTCAATAACTCCTCCGTCGAATAGCCAGACATTTCACACGCGGTGCGGTTGGCGTTGACGAATGTCGCATCATCGATCCGTACCCAAAGAATGCCGTCTCCAGCCTGTTCGATCGTGTGTTGAGAGATGCGCAGGACTTCCTCGGCTTGCTTGCGGTCGACGGCAATGCCGATACTGTCCGCGACCGATTCCAACGACGCGATTAGATCGTCATCCAGATGGTGTGTCGAGAAGAACACGATGACGCCGACCAGTCGTTTATCGACCACAAGCGGTATCCCGACAAATCCATGAAGTCCATGATCTCGAGCCCACTCCCGATCGTCGATGAGGGGATCGTCGGCGATGTCATAGCTGTAAAGGGTTTTGCGTTCTCTTGCAATGACCCCGACCTTCTTGTTGCTCTCGAGCGGTACTCTGTGGCGCGAACCGTCGATATGTGTGTAAAGACCCGCGCTTGCCTGGAGTTCGAGTACCGCTTCTTTTTCGTTGAAGACCCAAATCCTGACCAGAGCGCCCCGCATCTGGCGCACAATTGCTTCCGTGCACGCTTGGAGTGTGTCGCGTATGGTGACGTTCTCTGTCAGCGCGTTCCCGATCATCGAATTCAGAACGGCCAAACGTTGTTTCCGAGCGCGGTCAGTATGGTCGCGCACAGCGGCGGAGACTCGAATCTCACCGCCTTCGTAGAAATGGCTCAATCCGACGCCCACGGGGAACCGTGTTCCGTCTTTTCTTTGTGCCTCGAGTTCACGCTCTTCGCCCAGCTGGCGGGTCCGTGGATTCTTAAAGTACTCCGCGCGATGAGTTGGGTGGTGAGCGCGGAGCGCCTCCGGGAGAAGCCGTTCGATGGTTTGCCCAATCAGCTCTTCACGGGTATAGCCAAACAAGCTTTCCACCTGCCGGTTCATAATCCGTATTGTGCCGGATTCGTCAATCACGATCATTCCGTCGGGGGCCGATTCGAGAATGGCTTCAAGGCGCTCCTGCGTTTCTTGCGATTCATCCTTCTGTTGTTCGATGGATGCGGCCATTGCGTTGAGTGTCAGGGCAAGGTCGCCAAACTCATCGGAGGAAGACACCGGCACTCGATCGGCATAATTCCCTTTACGCACCTCACCGACGACACTCGAGAGTGCTTCGATGGGGTTGAGCACGATCCGCTTCAGGAGCAAGGAAATCGTGATGTAACCAACGATCGCCGCCAGTAGACTGAGCAGAACGATCTGTCGTTGCAGTATTGAAGCCGGCCCCATGATCTCGGACATATCCATCTCGGCGAGGATCGCCCAGTTGAGACCTCTGATCGTTACCGGCTCGTAGGACGAGAGAACCTCGACACCTCGATAGTCGAGGTGTTGCATCGTGCCGGAATTTCCGGCGACTACGAGATGTGCCGCTTTCGTGTCGACGCGCTTCTTCAGTATCGTGGGCGTTGGGCTGAACCGACTGTCAGACCGCATGAAGAGATCGTTTCCGATAAGATAGGTTTCGCCGGTGTCTCCCAATCCCGCCGTATTGCCCATGATGCGATTGATGCGGTCGACCGGCAGTTGGAGCGCGAGCACCCCAACGATCGTCTCTTCTTTGTAGATCGGCGCTGTGATGAAACTCCCGGGTGCGCCGTAGCTCGGCAGGTAGGGTGCGTAGTCCTCAATAAACGTCACCTCATTGGATGTCGCCTTGCTGGCTCGAGTGAAGGCTGCCCTGAGATGCGAGTCGCTGTATGGACCTGTGAGAATATTCGTTCCAAAGTCCGTTTCTTTGTTCACCGTGTAGACGATGTTCCCTTCCAAGTCGAAGAGGAGAAGGTCGTAGTATCCAAAAGAACTTTGGAAATCTTGAAATTGCGGATGGTACCGTTCATGAATTCGGTTGTACTCACACGCAGTCGAAGTCGTGTTGAGTTTGTGCCGTCTTCCGATTGGATTCGGATTCTGCACGATATACATCGATTGCAGAATGCGTCCCGAAGGTGAATCGGGGATGGTGTCTGACGGAGCGAGTGGTGACGATTTGTCTTGAGGGAGCCGTTCCAGGAACTCCTCTTGATAGTAGGACTCGAGTGTTGCGGTGTTGGAGTCTGCGGCTGTTGAAGATGCTGCGACATCTTCGGCGGCTTGCGCGAACGTTCTGCGGAATTCGGTTACCGCTTCGATGGCCATGTTGCGGTGAACGAGGTTGAGTATCTGTTTGTGAATGATCTCGAAGTAGAACTCGATTGAATGGCGGCGTGAGATGCGGATGGCTTCCAGGGATTCCGTTTGCTGTTGTCGAAGTGCTGTACGGCCCCGTTGAACGCTCGACCAGCCAATAGCGGCGACCGTGATCGCCAAGACGATCAGCATGGCGCCGACGAGTTTTTGGGCAAGTTTCATGCTCGGGTCCCTCTGG
>CAYTDF010000400.1:0-5226 GCA_964436365.1 uncultured bacterium
TCGGCGTTGCGGCCGCCGCGATACACGGAAACAAAACCCAGAGTGCCCGGCTGCGAGCACTGAGCGCTTTCAAATCTGGAGAAGTCAGAGTGCTGGTTGCGACGGATATCGCCTCCCGCGGGATCGATGTAGAAGGAGTCAGCCACGTCTTCAATTTTGACCTGCCCAATATCCCAGAGAGCTACATCCACCGCATCGGCCGCACCGGGCGCGCGGGGCGTGGTGGGGTCGCCATCGCCCTCTGCGACGATACCGAGACCCAGTATCTACGAGATATCGAAAGGCTCACGGGCAAAGCACTCGAAGTTGAGCTGGAACACGCCTGGCACTTCGCCAAGGCAATGCCCAGACCCGGGGACGGAGTGACGTGCGGGGCGGAGGAGGGAAACCATTCCGTCAAAAAGGTACCGGCCGGGCTCGGCAAGGTACGATTCGCGCACCCCATCATCGTGGGGGCGGAACGCAGTTCGGACCTCACAAGCGCTCCTACCGCCAGGCGACTCCGAAGACAATGAAGCAAGAGGCAATGCGTCAAGCCCTATCCGCGATGTTGCGGGAAGAACGCTTGTTCGTGTTGGATGGACTGAAGCTGGCCGAGGCGAAAACTCGTCTGGCCGCACAGATGCTTGACTGTTTCGAGGTTAAGAAATCCGTCTTACTTCTCGATGGACGCTTCGGCGAAGAAACGTTGCGTGCCTTTCGGAATATCCCGAAGACCTCCTGTGTGGCGGCCTCGGACTGTTCGGCTTTGGATATCTGCAGCGCGCAGTATCTCTTCCTGACCAAGCAGGCGGTCGAGGATCTCGTACAGCGCTTGGATAAGAAGGGAGCGGCCGCATCATGAAGCATCTCCACGATGTCATACGCGAAGCGATCTTCACCGAGCGGAGCACAATCCTCTCCGAAAAGAATAACGCCTACACATTTCGTGTTGAGAAGAACGCGACCAAGATCGATATTAAACGGGCGGTTGAATCCGCATTTGATGTGAAGGTAAAGCACGTGAGGACCATGGTCGTACGCGGGCGCGCGGTGAGCCGCTGGACGCGAAAAGGCTGGGTCTCCGGCCACACGACGACGTGGAAAAAGGCGATCGTGGCACTCGACGCCGGCCACAGCATTGACTTTGTCTAGAGGACGGCAGAATGGGAATCAAAAAATACAAACCGACGACGCCGACTCGGCGCTTTGCCTCGGTCTCGACGTTTGAGGAAGTCACGAAAACCGAGCCGGAGAAATCCCTACTCGAACCTCTTCCCAAACGTGCCGGACGAAACGCGCATGGACGCATTACAATGCGCCGTCGCGGCGGGGGACACAAAAGACGCTATCGCATCATCGACTTCAAACGACGCGATAAAGTCGCGGCCATCGAGTACGATCCCAATCGCTCCGCTCGGATTGCGCTTCTCAACTATGTTGACGGAGAAAAGCGATACATCATCGCACCGGACGGCCTCGAAGTTGGGATGGAGATCGTCGCTGGGGATGAAACCAAACAGGCCGTCGGAAACTGCATGGCGCTGCGGAACATCCTCGATGGTACGGTCATTCACGCCATCGAGTTGAAAATCGGCAAGGGCGCCGCACTGGCCAGAGCGGCCGGAACCAGCGCGCAGCTGATGGCCAAAGAAGGCAAATACGCACGAATCAAACTGCCGAGTTCGGAAGTCCGCATGGTCCATCTCGACTGTCGGGCGACCATCGGACAGACAGGGAATACCGATCACTTCAACGTCACGATCGGTAAGGCGGGTCGGAACCGCTGGCTCGGAAAGCGACCGAAGGTACGTGGTGTGGCCATGAACCCTGTCGATCACCCCCTCGGCGGCGGTGAGGGTAAGTCCGCGGGTGGACGTCATCCTTGTACGCCTTGGGGTAAACCGACCAAGGGCTATCGCACGCGCAAAAACAAGAGAACTCAGAAGTTTATCGTCAATCGACGTAAGGTACGGAGGTAATCCCGATGCCACGTTCACTCAAAAAAGGACCCTATGTGGAAGAGCGTCTCATGAGACGGGTCATGGCGATGACCGCATCGGGAGACAAGCGGCCGATCAAGACATGGTCGCGGCGGAGTGTGGTCATGCCGGAGATGTTGGGACACACGATCGCCGTCCACAACGGACGGAAACACGTCCCTGTATTCATCACCGAAAACATGATCGGACACAAACTGGGCGAATTCTCCCCGACGCGTTTGTTTCGGTCTCACGGCGGGAAGACGGCTCGAGTCATCCGCCAGAAATAGTACGGAATTGGAGAAGGATCTATGGGTACCTCGGCAACGCTCCGCCATTTTCGCATGTCGGCGCGAAAGGTACGCCTCGTTGCGGACCTCGTACGCGGTCTTCCGTACGAGCAGGCGGTGGCGACCCTGAAGTTTACAAATAAGAAAGCGGCTCCGGTAATTCTGAAGCTGATACAGAGCGCCGCGGCGAACACCGAAGAGACCACGGAACTGGCGACGGATGAAATGTTCGTGAGTCGGATTATCGTGGACGGGGGACGTATGTTGAAACGTATCCGCCCGTGTCCGATGGGACGAGCGGCGCGTATCCGCAAGCGCCTTTCCCATATCACTGTTGAATTGGGCGAGAGGCCTTAAGGAGTATTCGGTATGGGACAGAAAGTACATCCCTACGGGTTCAGAGTCGGCGTGAATAAACCATGGTTGTCGAGATGGTACGCTGAAAAAGAATACGCGAACCTGCTTCACGAGGACCTGCGAATCCGGAAGTATATCCGGGAGAAGCTGGCTCACGCGGGTATTTCGAGAATCGATATCGAGCGAACCGCACAGCGGGTGCGGGTGACGATCAACACGGCGCGACCGGGCATCATTATCGGCCGCAAGGGTGTTGAAGTCGAGCGGTTGAAGAAGGCTCTCTCGAAACTGACGGATCGTCAGGTTCACATCAACATCCAAGAAATCAAGCAGCCCGATCTGGATGCGCAGCTGGTCGCGGAAGCGGTATCGTTGCAGTTGGTGCGGCGAGTTACCTTCCGGCGTGCGATGAAGAAAGCGCAGGCCTCTTCGGTCTCCGCGGGTGCTTTGGGTTTCAAGATTATGGTTGCGGGCCGGCTCAATGGCGCGGAAATGTCTCGGACCGAATGGTACCGATTCGGCCGCGTGCCGCTTCACACACTGCGTGCGGACGTTGACTACGGCTTCACGGAAGCGAAAACAACCTACGGACAGATCGGTGTAAAGGTCTGGATCTTCAAGGGTGTGGTACTCGGGGATACCCCGGCAGTCGAAGCACCCGCGCAAGGAGCTGCGTAATGCTTCAGCCTAAACGAGAAAAATACCGCAAGCAGCATCCGGGCCGCCGTACGGGCATTGCTCGGCGCGGCACGCGGATCACCTTTGGCGAATTCGGCATGAAGGCGATGACAGGCGGATGGGTTACATCCCGGCAGATCGAAGCGGCCCGTGTGGCGATTACACGTCACATGAAACGTCGCGGAAAACTCTGGATTCGCTGTTTCCCACAGAAACCGGTCACCAAGAAGGCGGCTGAGACACGGATGGGTTCGGGAAAAGGCGCGCCGGAAAAGCATGTCGCCGTGGTGAAGCCCGGGCATGTCATGTTCGAGCTGGCCGGCGTCAACATGGAAATGGCCAAGGAAGCCTTTCGGCTTGCCAGCCATAAGCTGCCTGTAAAGACACGTTTCTGCAATCGAGGCGAAGCGTAAGGAGACGGAAATGAAAGCCGATGACCTACGGGCCTTGGATAACGAGCAGATCGGACTGCGTGTGGACGAAATGAAACGCGAGTTGTTTCAGATGCGCATGCAGCTGCACAGCGGTCAGCTGACGAATGCCAATCGGTTGAAACAAGTAAAGCACGATGTTGCCCGGGCGATGACTGTGCTCCGAGAGCGGGAGCTCAAGACAGCGTCTGCGGAGGCGAGGAACTGATAATGGAGAGTCGAGGCCGTCGGAAAATGCGTGAAGGGATCGTGGTCAGCGCCAAGATGGAAAAGACCGTGATCGTTGCCATTCAACGCTTGATCAAACACCCACGGTACAAAAAGGTCATCCGCCGCACAAAGCGTGTCGCGGTTCATGACCCTCAGGGAAGTTGCGCGAACGGTGACGTGGTCCAGATCATGGAGACGCGTCCGCTTTCTGCGACGAAGAGATGGCGTCTCGTGGACGTGATTCGGAAGGCCGTTCAGGTCTGAGAGGTGTACGATGATACAGGCCAATACCCGGCTACATGTTGCTGATAATAGTGGCGCGCGTAAGATCACGGCGTTCAAAATTCTCGGCGGCAACAAAAGACGCTATGCCTATGTTGGGGATATCGTCCGCGCATCTGTGAAAGAAGCGACGCCGGATAGCAATGTAAAAAAAGGCACAGTGGTTCGCGCGGTGATTGTGCGGCAGGTTCAGCCGTATCGTCGACCCGATGGATCGCTGATTCGGTTCGATCAGAACGCCGCTGTCCTGCTGAACGATGCGGGCGACCCCATCGGGACGCGTATTTTCGGCCCTGTGGCTCGCGAACTGCGGGAACGGCAGTTTGTGAAGATCGTTTCCTTGGCGCCGGAGGTTCTTTGATGACAGTGCGACTGAAGATCCGTCTCAAGAAAGGCGACAACGTCTTGGTCTTGACCGGACGCGACAAGAGCAAGACCGGCAAGGTTTTGCGTGTTGACCACCAGGGCGGAAAAGTATTTGTCCAGGGCATTAATATGCTCAAGATTCACGAGAGGGCAAATCCTCAGGCGAACCAGCCGGGGGGAGTTATTGAGCGCGAAGGACCGATTCATCCATCGAACCTGAGAAAGCTCACCTAAGCGAGACGAAACCATGGCGAGCAACGGATATACTCCCCGATTACTCACGGATTACCGTGACCGGGTCCGAGACGAACTCACAAAAGAATTTGGGTATACGAACCCAATGCAACTGCCCAAGTTGGTCAAAGTCGTGATGAACATGGGGATTGGCGAGGGGTCGCGGGATGTTAAAATGCTTGAGGCGTTGCGCGAAAACCTGCGCAAAATCTCCGGCCAAAGACCCCTTGTAACCCGGGCGCGAAAATCCATCGCGAACTTCAAACTGCGCGAAGGAATGCCCATCGGATGCAGCGTAACGCTCCGTGGGAATCGCATGCAGGAGTTTATCGACCGCTTGATTTCGGTCGTGATTCCTCGAGTACGTGACTTCCGCGGCCTGTCTCCACGATCGTTTGACGGGCATGGAAACTTTGC
>CAYTDF010000401.1:0-5211 GCA_964436365.1 uncultured bacterium
GGGGTGCATGTTCTATCTCGTGACCGACGACGATGGCTCGGTCGCCGCTGTCGAACCCTCCGCCTGTCATCCCGTGACCCAGGGCCAAATCTGTGTGAAGGGATGGAATGCGTTCAACTTCATCAACCATCCCGACCGTCTGACAACGCCGTTGATTCGCAAGAACGGAACGCTGGAACCGGCTTCCTGGGGCGAAGCCCTCGCTCTTATCGTGGAGAAACTGACGAGTTTGCAGGCGGAATACGGCGACGATTCGATTATGTTTTTTTCATCGGCCAAAGCGACGAATGAAGAGAACTATGTGCTGATGAAGTTGGCTCGGGCGGTTTTTAAGACGAATAACATCGATCACTGTGCGCGCCTCTGCCACTCTTCGACGGTTGTGGGATTGGCGGCAACATTCGGATCGGGGGCGATGACCAATTCGATCGACTGTTTCGAGAAGGCGGATGCGTTCTTCGTGACAGGGTCCAACGCGACCGAGCAACATCCATTGATCGGTTCTCGTATCCTCCAACGGACGAGACAGGGGGCAAAACTGATCGTCGCCGATAACCGTACCATCCGTCTGGCCAAAGCCGCGACGCTCCACGTACGGCAGCGCAATGGAACGGACGTGGCGCTTCTCAACGGCATGATGCACGTCATTATTCGCGACGGTCTGGAAGACAAGGAGTTCATCGAAACGCGTACCGAGAATTACGAGGCGTTGAAGGAGACCGTCGAGGAATATACGCCCGAGGCCGTCAGTAAAATCACGGAAGTGGAGCCCAAAGAGATCGAGGAGGCGGCGCGACTGTACGCGGAAGCCGACAAGGCGATGATCGTCTATGCGATGGGGATCACGCAGCATACACACGGCGTGGATAACGTGAGATGTTGTGCGAACTTGGCCATGTTGACCGGTAATGTCGGTCGTCCCGGAACCGGGGTGAATCCGTTGCGCGGCCAGAATAACGTGCAGGGGGCGTGTGACATGGGGGCGCTCCCGGATGTCTTTACCGGGTATCAGAACGTGACTGACGCGGCGGTGCGTGGGAAATTCGAGAAGGCCTGGGGAGTGGAGGGACTACCGGCTTCTGTGGGCCTCACCGTCAGTACGGCATTCGACGCGGCGCTTGAGAAGCGACTGCGAGGACTTTATATCGTCGGAGAGAATCCGATGCTCTCGGACGCAAATCAAGCGCATGTCCAAGAAGCGTTGGAAAAACTGGATTTTCTGGTGGTTCAGGATATTTTTCCGACCGCAACGACCGAGCTCGCCGATGTCGTCCTTCCCGCAGGTTGCTATGCGGAAAAGGATGGAACATTCACATCGACAGAGCGTCGCGTTCAACGAGTTCGTAAGGCCTCCGAACCGGTTGGAGAGAGCCGCGCGGATTGGGAAATCCTTTGCGAAATAGGGCAACGCACCGGGGCCAGCGGAATGGACTACGTGTCACCCGGTGAGATTATGGATGAGATCGCGGCGGTGACGCCTACATACGGTGGGGTTACGTACGAGCGAATCGATGGGCTCGGATTGCAGTGGCCTGTGCCCAGCGTGGATCATCCGGGCACACCCGTGCTACACGAAGAGCGCTTCACCCGCGGGAAGGGCTTCTTCAGCCCCGCTGAATATCGCCCGCCCGCAGAAGTTACGGACGACGAGTATCCCTATATCCTGTCGACCGGTCGCTGCTATTTCCATTTTCATACGGGGACAATGACGCGGCGGTCGCGCGTACTGGACCGCGAAGAGCGGTTTCCGTACGTGGAAGTGAACGCCGAAGATGCGTTGCACCTGGGCATCGCGGACAGAGACGATGTTTGTGTCGCCACACGCCGTGGAGAAGTGACGGCGAAAGCGCGCGTGACGGATGAGATCATACCGGGCGTGTTGTTCATGACGTTCCATTTCGAGGAAGCCCCCGTAAACGCATTGACGAATAACGCGCTGGATCCGGAAGCGAAGATTCCGGAGTTCAAAGTCTGTGCGGCTCGCATCGGGAGGGCGACATGAAAGCTGTCTCGCTTGAAGCCTTGGAAGCGTTCCTGCTCACGCTCACAGACGAGTACCACGTTCTTGTGCCCATCGCACTGCATGATGGAACGCGTTCCCTGGGCCGGATTGGGACAGGGCCGCTGGCACTGTCTGGAGGAGCACTCCCGGCCAAGGTGTCACAAGTCTTCTTTCCTCACTTCGAAACCTACCTCAAAATATCGAAGGATCACGCCGTCGAGATGGCGTCCCCATTGCAGAAACCGCTCTTGGTCGTCGGCATGACCGCGCAGGACCTGGCTTGCTTAACGTTTACGGACAAGTTCTTCACGGCGGGATTTCGCGACGATCTCTATGCTGAGAAGCGTCAACATTCCATCGTGGTCGGTCTCTCCGGCCGCTGCGGAAAAAACGACGGCTTCTCAAGAGTGGCTGGCGGCCTGTGCGACATCGAACTGATCCTTGATGGTGAAGCCATCATCGTGGAGACGTACACGCAATCGGGGAGAGAGCTCTGTGCGAGGATGGTCTGCGATCGGGAGAGTGACGCCTATCCGGCGCTGCTGGAAGAATCGGACGCGTTGCCGCGTGATGAGGAGATGTTGCTGCAGCGTGCGTCGAAACTGATCCGCGAGCAGCGAGTGCCGGATGAGTTTTGGGCGGATATCGCCGATCGCTGCATCGAATGTACCAGTTGTAACTATGTTTGTCCTACCTGTACTTGTTTCGAGGTGTACGACCGAGAACGAGATTCCGGGGCCGAACGGAGTCGGCTGTGGGACTCGTGTCTCTTGGACGGATTTATGCGCGAGGCCAGCGGCCACAACCCGATGGGGACGCGCTCGACCAGGACCCGGAGACGGATTCATCATAAACTCGCCGCGGATGTGACTCGCTGGGGCCATATCACATGCTTCGCTTGCGGACGTTGCGACGAGGCTTGCCCGACCGGAATCGGTATTGTGGCTGTTGCGAGGGAGATCGTGGAGCGTTACGAACACGGTCAGGGGCGGATCGGAGAGGGTAGCGAATGAACGAACTCACCCATGTGACCTCGGACGGTAAGGCCGCCATGGTCGACGTGAGCGGGAAGGAACCCTTGCGGCGAAAAGCGCGCGCCAGCGGTTGCATCCTGTTGCAGCCGGATACGGTGCGGCTGATCCGCGAGAACGGGATGAAGAAAGGCGACGTGCTCGGCGTGGCGCGCCTCGCGGGTATCCAGGGCGCGAAGCGGACGCCCGACCTGATTCCGCTCTGTCATCCGTTACTTCTGGAGCACATCGATGTTGAAGCGGACGTTAACGACTCGGGCGTCACCGTGACCAGTGAGGTCGTATGCACCGGTCGCACCGGAGTGGAGATGGAGGCGCTGACCGCTGTGAATGTGGCTCTTCTGGCCGTCTACGATATGTGTAAAGCCGTCGACAAAACGATGCGGATGGGCGATATCCAACTCTTGGAAAAGGTGAAAGAAGATGTCGAATAGCGCGCAAATCGTTTCGCTGAATATCTCGAAAGAGAAGGGGACAGTGAAGCATCCCGTAAAGGAAGTCGTGTTGGACTCGCATGGGGTGATTGGTGACGCACACGCCGGTCCATGGCATCGGCAGGTGAGCCTACTCTCCCAGGATGAGATCGATGCATTCTCGACCGCAGCGAACCGGCCCATCAAGCCGGGTGAATTCGGCGAAAATGTGACCGTGCGAGGGTTGGATTTCAAACAAATCGGATTGCTGGACCGCCTGCGATTGCGTGCAGTAGAACTCGAGGTGACCCAGATTGGCAAGGAATGCCACGGGGAGGGATGCGCCATCTATCGCGATGTCGGTGAGTGCATCATGCCCCGTATGGGCATTTTTGCCCGAGTTCTCCAAGGGGGAAAACTCCGGGCCGCCGATGAAGTTTTTCATAAGCCCAAAATCGTGAAGATACGAGTCATAACGCTCAGTGACCGCGCTTTCGCGGGCGAATACGAGGACCGGGGTGGGCCGTTGCTTAAAGAATGCGTTGAAGAGTCCTTTGAGGGAAAGCGATGGCATACTGAAATCACGACAGCTCTGCTACCGGACGACACTTCGCGATTGCACGCGGAAATCGAGTCGTTCTGCCGGGATGGCGGCGACGTGATCTTCACGACCGGCAGCACGGGGTGCGGACCGCGCGATATTGCGCCCGAAGTTGTGACGCCGCTCTGCGACAAACTGATTCCGGGGATCATGGAGCAGATTCGCGTGAAGTACGGTTCGACGAAACCTGGCGCGGTGCTCAGCCGGGGCGTCGCCGGAATCATCGGCAAGACGCTCGTCTATACGCTCCCGGGGAGCGTCAAAGCCGTGAACGAATATACCCGCGAGATTCTGAAGACGCTGGAACACCTCTTCTTTACTGTGCGGGGAATCGACCGGCATGGGTAGACGGCTGAAATTGTGGGTCGGGCGATGACCTTGGAATAGAGTGGATATGGCAGATTTGTCGCAGCGTATAACCGTGCAGCGTGTCACCGTAGTGGGGGCCCAAGAGACGGTTGCCTCCGAAGTGTGCGAAGTCGCTGTGGAAGCGCCAATCACCCTCGATGTCGTGGGCGGGGTAACCCATACGATTCTGTGTACGCCGAGCGATGTGCGCGCTTTGGCCGTCGGTTTTTTGTTTGCCGAACGTGCGATCGAGTCGCTGGAGGCTGTCGAATCGATCGAGTCAGACGATGGCGATCCTAACCGATTACGTGTAAAACTGGCTGCCGGGGGCGCTGCCTTGGAAGGGCGGGGACGGCTGATTACGACTTCCAGCGGGCTCTCCGGCCAGCTGTTGCTGGACGAGACGCTGGCAGGGCTTTCTTCAGTGGGAGATGTGCTTCGAATGTCACACTCGGTATTGCGCGCGGTTGAAGAACGCCTCTGTGCCAGCCAGAAACTCTTTCCGCGAACGGGCGGGACTCACGCAGCCGGTTTGGTCACAGAAGATGGGGAGATGCTTTACTTTGCGGAAGATGTCGGGCGCCACAACGCGCTGGACAAAGCGATCGGCATGTGTCTGCTCGATCGACGAAGTCCGGTGGGGCTGGGAGTGATGCTTTCGGGGCGTGTGAGTCTGGAGATGTCATTGAAGTGCGCCCGGGCCGGATTGGAGCTAATCGGAGCGGTCTCGGCTCCGACGGCCTTGGCTCTGGAGGTGGCCCGGCGGTGCAACATCACGCTCTGTGGCTTTGTGCGTGGGGAGCGAGCGACAGTTTT
>CAYTDF010000402.1:0-5205 GCA_964436365.1 uncultured bacterium
CACTCTGGCGATAGCTTTGGCTACGAACTCACCCTTCTCGAACAAAGAGATCGGGTACAAGCACCCTGACGATTGCTCGTACTGGTACTACTCTGCCGGGGACTACTCTCAAAGATATCTCTCGCGTGAAAAGGACAAGATGCCATTGCACATTGCATGTCGCGAAATCGTGCTTTCATGGACAGCAAGAGACCTTGTAAGTAAAGGACACAACATCCATGAAGCCGCCATCCATGAATCTGGCAAAGACCGCGGTTTCGGCAATCCGGTTGTTGTTGAACCGAGGGGGAGGTTTGAAGCCGAGTACGTTGTAGGCAAAGAGCTGTTGCCTGACGAGTACGAGGTATTCTTCTACCTGACATCAAGGAACTTTTCCTATGTTCCAGGGCCGATGTCGGACCGACTTCCCTTTGATGTGATCGCACCCAAACAGGAGCCACAGACTGCCGAGCCGAACGCTCCAGCGGGCGCGCAAGAGCCGCGCCGATGAGTTTGAACGTTGGGCTGGAGGAGATGCAGAGACGAGCGACGAGAACAAGACCATCGTGACGGGGCTGGCCCTCGTGGCCGATGCTGCCCCGGACCCAAGTGGAAGAAGACTGTGTTTTCGCACCGGCTGCTGTGTTTCCTTCTTGAAAGCGCTGTGTTTTCTTCTTGAGAGCAACTGCCGGTGGCACCCGGTTGATGCTACCCCGGAGGCTGGGGAAGGAGACCCGCGCCCTTCGATACAAAATTGAACCTTGCGGTTCAATTTCACTCAGGAACACGGGGAGGGTTGTCCTGTTTCTTTCCCCGGGAATCCCGGATGAACCCAATCTTTGGGGAGGAGCATTCTAACTTCGCCAAAGGGACAGAACTTCTGAAAACCACTCTAGTTCTCGGTTTGCGGCCGGGTGGGAGGTGGTTCGGGGATGCGGCCTCGGCTCCACTCCTGCACCCGCTGCAAGCGCTCGGCCCCATGTGCGTAATAGGCAGGATTCAAAGATGCGAGATGCTCCCGCCTCAAGTCGTCGCGAGTCGCCTGCCACGCATCGGGCGTGCGTACGAGTTTCATCTCTTCCATGGTTCGGTAAAGCGAGTCGGCGATGAGTTGATACCCGGCGATGCTCGGGTGCACGTGGTCGAGCAACCATTCCTCGCCCGGGATACCATCCTCGGTGCGATCCTCGATAAGCGCCCTACCATCCACGAGCGGGGCGCGATGCTGCGAGGCGGCATCCAGAATAGCGCGGTGCATGGGTTCGAGTATCCGTAGCGGGCAGACATCCCACTCCTTGGCCAAGACAAACCATTTCTTGGCTTCGGTGGAGCGGCCCATCCGCTCGTAACACTTTCCGATCAGGTACAGGAGTTCGGCGTGCCGGTCGTCCAGAGCGACGGCCTGTTCGAGAAGCCGGAGTTTCTCCTGGACCTCGCGCCACTCCAGTTCCCTGCCCCGCTTCCAAAGATCGGCGACACGTTCGGCGTCGCGCGCGGATAGATCCGACCGGAATTCCGACTTGAACGGAAGGCAGTCCTTCAGGTTCGAGACCGGATTGACCAAGATGACGGGCGTTTCCGCGCTTTGCGCGATTTGGAGCATTGTCTTCAGGTTCCGACGGAAGTGTTCGACGGTTCCCTCACGCCAAGTATCGTCACGCGTGTAGTGGCTCAGACCGTCGCGCATGTCGAGCTTGGCCTGGACTTCGGTGGGAAGAACAGACTTGGATGAGTCCCGGCGCGATGAAAGAAACCGGTTTGCGAGTGCGTAACCGCGCAGGTTGAGAAGGACTCCATATAGACGGGTCAACACGCGCGGAGTCTTCTTGAGAATCCGGTAGGTTCGATCTTCGAGAAACTCATTGTGCCCCATGTAGATGATGAACAGATCGGGTTCGTGACCCGCGAGTTCCCGCATGATGGGTACGAGACGGTAACTGGCGTACGAGATACCACCGCAGTTGACGACCTCCCAGTTTGTCTCGGGCCGAGCGGCACGCAGGTTGAGTTCGAGCCAGGTGGTGAAGGATGTCTCAACCGAATGGGGCCGTCCCTGCACGGTCGATCCCCCGAGACAAAAGATGCGGAATGTCTCAGGCGTCTTTGCCGCGGCGAAGGATTGGGGCCGAAAATAGGTCAGGCGCTCCGTGGCCGTCTCGAAATGTGTACCCGTCGCGTCGAGGGCGAAGAGAGGACGCAGACCGCTGAAGGAGATATAGGGATCGCCAAGGTCGACCGCTGGAGCGGGAACGCACAATCGCAGCCCGAGTTCGAGCGCCACCAGCGGTGAGAGAACGACAGCCACAGCGGCGGCGCGCAATCCGCCGGTTCGTAGCCGGGCCCGCCACGGGGATAGCCCTGTCTGGGGCGACTTCGTCTGTGTCATTTCCGGCGTCATGAATCCTTCTTCACCGATTCGTTCGAGTAGACATGGCGGAGATCGCTCCATCGGGATGAAAATGGGGTCAAAGAGGAACCCCAAGCCCCAGAATCTCGTACCCCTTGGTGATACCGCAATCTGTGCGGCGTCGCAAGAAGCGAGAGTGTGGCACCTTCTACGATCACAATCCTACGCTGAAACCTCTGGATTCAGTGTGCACGGTCTGTGTTCGGACATCTGTACGCTCTCGCGCCTGGAGGCATAAATGAAGTGTACATCTGACACGAGAACTCCGGCTTTGGGGGTCCTCGTGACTGTAATTGGGGTTTGTTTACTCACCGGGTGTCAGTCTGCAGGTACACACAGAGGTCAGATTGAGGGCGCAGTTACGCAAATCATCAAAGAGAAGCAGATGGAAGCCCTCGGGCGGGTTGAGCCGCTGACGATCGAGCCGCCGGCCGAAACACTCCGCCGAAGGCTGGTGATTGCCCAAAACCTGATTCACGTTGGGCCGGAATCGTTGGGCGTGAAGGACCTCCAGCCAATCGATCACTGGCCGGATGACGATTACCTGGAACCGTCTTCGGCTCCGGTGCAAGACGCCACGCTGGAATTAAGCGGCGGCCCACTGAAACTGAGCCTGATCGACGCGCTGCAGGTGGCCGCACACAACAGCCACGAGTATCAGACGCGCAAAGAGGGCGTGTTTCGCGTCGCACTTCGGTTGGAGAGAGAACAAGATCTTTTTCGGCGCACATTCTCGGGAAGCCTCGATGGATCGATCGACACGGACCTGGGGGGTGAGAGGGTCACCGGGGCCGACGGCTCCATCGCTGGCGGAGTATCGCGGAGTTTTAAGACAGGCGTTTCCCTCATGGCCCAGATCGGTCTGGACATCGCCCGGCTCCTGCAACCGGAGGGGCGCTTCTCGAAAGCGGTCTACTTCGACTCCTCCATCTCCATCCCGCTCCTTCGCGGCGCGGGCCGGCATATCGTCACCGAGCCCCTGACTCAGGCGGAACGGGATGTCGTGTACGCAATCCGTGAGTTCGAGCGTTACAAGAGGACCGTTGCCGTGCGTGTCGCGGATATCTACCTGTCCGTCCTTCAGGAAGCCGACAGAGTCCGAAACTCCGCAGACAGTTACCGGGGGTTCATCGCCTCCGCTCGCTATGTCCGGCGGCGCGCAGACGCGGGCCAGCTGACGTCGGTCGACGTCGGCCAGGCTGTGCAGCGCGAGCTGTCGGCGCAGAGCGGGTGGATCGCCGCAACTCAGAATCTCGAACGGCGGAAGGATGAGTTCAAAATGCTGCTCGGGCTTCCCACCGACGCACAGATCGAGCTGAATCGGGAAGAACTCGACGATCTGACCGCTTCGACAATGAAGAGCATTGCGGGGACGGAAAAGCAGGTGATGGAAGAAGAGATCCCCGCCGCTAACGTCCCCATCGTCCTCGTCGCGCCGACCCAGGAGAATGCAGGCCCGCTCGAAATGGAAGAAGCATACGCGCTCCAACTGGCGCTGGAAAACCGGCTCGACCTCCAAACCGAGCGCGAGAGAGTTCACGACGCGCAGAGAGCGGTGGTTGTGGCCGCCGACCGGTTGCGGCCGGAACTGACCCTTTTCGGGAGCGCCGACGTCGGCGAGCGCAGAAGTAGCGGCTCCGCCGACAAATCCGATGCGACCCAACTCGATTTCGATGAGGGCTTCTACTCCGCCCTGCTCACCGTCGATCTACCTTTGGAGCGGACCGGCGAGAAGATAGCTTACCGCGAGAGCCTCATTGCGTTGGAGGCGTCGGTCCGCGATCTGCAGGCGCTGGAAGACCAGGTTAAGTTCGATGTTCGCAACAGGCTCCGCACCTTGCTGCAATCGCGAATCGGTGTGGGGATCGAGGCCCAAGCGCTGGAGTTGGCGAAAAGCCGTGTCGAGGATTCGAATCTTAGACTTCAGGCGGGCCTTGCGGTCATCCGTGACTTGCTGGAGGCTCAGGATGCGTTGCTTTCCACGCAGAACGGTCTGACCTCGGCGATCATCAACTACCGGATGGCGGAACTGGAGTTGCAGCGCGACCTCGGACTTCTCCAGGTGAACGACAAAGGACTATGGCAGGAGTACTCTCCCCAGGAGGCGAGCCGTGAGTGATAGACAAACCAAGAGAGGCGGACTGCTGAATCGTCCATCCATCTGGATTCTGCTGGCGGTGGTCACCGTTGGGCTGGTTCTGGGTGTCGGGGCGTACCAGGACTACTTCCAGGAGACGGACTTCTTGGAAGGCCAAGCCATCTTCGAAGTGAAGCCGGGGCCGATCACAATCGATGTCACCGTCGCCGGTACCATCAAGTCGTCGGAGCAGATGATCATCAAGAGCGAAGTCGAAGGACGCTCGACGATCCTCTTTCTGATCCCGGAAGGGACGCAGGTCAAGAAGGGCGATCTCCTCGTCGAGTTGGACGCGACCGGTATGGACGACGAACGGATCGATCAGCAAATCGACGTGCAAAATGCCGAAGCGGCATTCGTCATGGCTCGAGAGAACCTGGAGATCGGCAAGAACCAGGCGGAAAGCGATGTCGACCAAGCGGAGTTGGTGGCGGAGTTCGCTCGGCAAGACCTCCAAAAATACATTGACGGAGAGCTCCCGAAACAGGTCAAGGAACTGCAGGAGAATATCACTCTGTACGATGCGGAATTGAGCCGAAAAGAAGACGTGCTCAAGTGGTCGCAAGTTCTCTATGAGCAAGAATACCTGGCCGAGACGGAACTCAAAGCGGATGAACTGGACGTGCAACAAGCCAAACTACGCGTAGATCTGGCAAATGACGAACTCAATCTTCTCAGCAAT
>CAYTDF010000403.1:0-5196 GCA_964436365.1 uncultured bacterium
AAACCCAGCGACTACCGCCGTGACGAATACGTCTCCCTGATTGAGGACGTAAGACTGGGGCGTATGCCGGGGAAGCACAGTCACGAGATGGCCTACGACGGGATTGGCCGTCTGACGAATATGGCGACTTTGCCGAATGACAAGACCGATGGCAACAATCAACACTTGGCCTTTCTCTCCACGGATCTTCCGGAAGAGAATTGGCCTTGGCCCACGGCGAGTTGGGATTGGCGGGACGGATACGCGGAACGGCTGCGGTCGTACACGCTGGGGCTGATGTGGTTTGTGCAGAACGATTCGGAGCTCCCGGAGGGGTTCCGCGAGCGATGCCGGGAATGGGGGATGGCGCAGGACGAGTACACAGACAACGACGGTTTTCCCCGTCAGGTTTATGTCCGTGAGGGGCGCAGAATCGTGGGTGAATATCTCTTCACCGCCCACGACGCTCTACCGGTACAGGACAAGTCGCGGCCTCCGGTGCATGCGGACAGCATCACCGCGAGCCATTACTCGCTCGATTCTCACGCCGTGCGTAAGCGCGAGACGGGGCGCGTGCATCTTGACGGCTTCTTCAGTTACCGCACCCAGCCCTATACTGTGCCGTACGGCGTAATCGTCCCCAAAGGAGTGGATGGCCTGCTTACACCCGTGCCTGTGTCGGGTACGCATATCGGGTTTAGCACACTACGGATGGAACCGTGTTGGATGGCGATGGGACAGGCTGCGGGAATCGCTGCATGCCTCAGCATCGACGCCGGTACGCTCCCCAGGAAAGTCGACGGGCTCGCCCTGCAGCGTGCGTTGCTTGCGCAAGGAGCCGTGTTGATCTATTTCAAAGACGCGAACCCCGGAGACCCGTCGTACGAGGCTCTCCAGTTCTTCGCTCTCCGTGGTTTCTATCGCCCAGAAGAATGGGAAGCGAAGCTCGATGAGCCCGTACCGGATGAAACTGCGAGGAAGTGGATGGCATGGACGGGCGTGGAAAAGCCGCAAATGTACGCGGCGGGAAAGACGACCCGGGGGGCGCTGCTGAGCGCGCTCTACGATGCCGTGTCGAAATCACTCACGAAGGAAGAGGCAAGCCGAATTCGTGGCCGGTGGTGATAGGATTGTGTCGAAAGGCCGATTCGTGCCCGAGGGCGAGCGCCCTGCGATCAGGCTTCGCTGCTGGCAGCGGCGACTGTGACGGCCGGAGCTTGCGGTAGGGAGATGCCCGAGAGTCGTTGTCGGAGGGCCGTGAGATCGTCGAGGAAGCGTCCGCGCTGTTCGTCGGTGAACTCATCGGCGAGACGCCGGTAATGCTCGATTCCACGGGACAGATTGGCTTTGAAATCTTCGAAGTAACTGGCAGGGCTCTCGGAGATTCCGAGCGAGGAGTCCTTAATCGCCTGACGCAGATAATCGATATAGAGCCTCAGTTCCCGGAGGAACATGTGGGGACGGCCGCTTTCGGTAAGCAAGTTAATTCGGCCGTAGATGTGGTCGACCATCTGTTCCAACGTGGCCAGTTTCGAGAAGTTCACGATGTTGGGACCGCAACAGATCGCTGGCTTGGCCTCCGGGTCGATACCCTTCTGTCCGGTTACGCCCCCAGCCAGATCGTGACAGATACAGGACTTGGCGAGCGCTCTTTCTTCGATGACGGCGAGTTGCTCGGCCGTGAGATCTTCCGTAGGGAGTTCTTTGAGTTTCCGGCTTTGATAGGCGCGGGACGCCGTGCAGAGCGGGCGCTCTGTAAACTCCGTATTGATTAGCATCAGGTAGCCTTTCGGGCATTGGCTACCGGGCTTTCCCTCTGCGATCCGGTCTCGCCGGGCGTTTTCGCTGCCCGATGAACGCAAGTTCCAGAAAGGAATACCGAATGGAGAACTGTTGCTCAGGTAGACGTCCCCGTTCTCTGCGGCTTGGAGTTTGGCCAGGTGTTCACTATCGACGTTGACGACCTCGGGCACCAAGAGGAAGGGGGTGGCCCACCCCGTGCTGTCCGCTCTGTAGTGATTCAGCAGAAGTTCGTTCTCGTTCGCTGTGCCCACACCACCCTGCACGGTGATAAGGATTTCGTTCGGTTCATCGGCGAGTGGCCGTCCGAGCTTTTGCAGTGCGGCGTTGTAGATCGGATGCAGTTTCTCGACGAGGTGTTCCCGGTTTTGCTTGAGTTCCTCGAGAATGGGCCCCAAGAGATAGCCCTTGGTAGCAAAGGCGTGGCCACCACAGTTCAGTCCCGATTCAATCCGGTATTCGGAGACCCACAGGCCCCGTTTGGCGAGGAATCGGCCCTGTATTTCCGCCGAACGGTAGTCGCTGACTTTGAGGGTAATCCCCTTTTTGCGTGTGCCGTCAGGGCCGGGTAGGAAATCGTCGAATTGCGCGGCGTAGCTATACAGCCGGGGATTCATGCCCGCAGAAAAGACGATGGAAGAACGCAGGTCGCTCATGGCGTAACCGCGCAGGGCCGCCATCGCATCGCAGAACTCGACCGGAAGTTTCGTACCGCCATCATAATTGTCCCGATCCACCTTGGTCATGATGTTGGTGTCGATGGAGCCCGGAACGGCCGACTTCCGAAGATGTTCTTGCATCCGAGTCTTTTCGCTGGGATCGGTGCAGGCGAGCATGTCGCGATAGGCCTGTTTGAGCTTCGTCTCCGGGAGCAATTCGTAGTAGCGCGTGATCTCGCTGCCCTCTTCGAACGGAGCCGCCTGCAGCGCTTTCACCTGTTCCGCCACCTTTCGATTCAGGTAGTTCAGATATGCGGTGATACGTCGAGCCCGTGAATCGTCGTCGTCCCCGCCGATTGCCTCGTACGGCTCGCCGTCTTTTTCGCAGTAATACTTGCGCATTTGTTCTATCAGAACATCGTCGACGAGTGAGACAACGGAAGATATTCCGTATTTCGTCACTTTGAGGGGTGTATCGATGGTGAAAGCCGTACCCATCACGGGGATATGAAAGGTATGGTTGTTCCGACTGAACGGGTGGGACATTTCAGATCCTGTTCGGACTCACGACAAGTCCAATCGCGCAGATCGACCGCGATCAAAAAATAATCGTCTCCACAGGGCCTAAGCCGGAAATGCGAGCGGAGGCGCATGGAAGAAATCCGACCGCGGCACCTGTTCCGGACCCGGTCGAGATTCATCTTAGAATAGCATATACAGAGAGTTTGCACCACGATTGCTACCCCCACGTTTTCGCTCCCGACCCACTGAGTGTGCGGGGCGTTGTGGGTTTTTGCCTTGACAGTCTCTAGGAGGTTGCCGACGGTGGGGCCGCTCTGTGATGCGGTGATGCCAGTCCTCGAAGCTGGGTGATGCTGCCTGAGCGTCCTAGACAGACAAGAGCATCGCCGAGAGCGAACGTCCAACCGGACGGGGGATTGATTGTTACGTTTCCTTGACTGTTCCGCAGAGCGACAATCATCACCTCAGTCTCGGTCTTGATGTTGGATTCACGGAGTGACTTGCCGATATAGGGGCTCCCCTCGTCCAGCGTGAGTTCTTCGACCTGCAGAGGTTCTTCCTCACCGTTGATCGAGAAGGTAAGGTCGACGAAGTCAACGAGCCCCGGCCGGAGCACCATCGTGGCCATTCGGCGACCGCCGATGTAGGAGGGAATCACAACGCGGTCCGCGCCCGCACGGAGTAGTTTGTTCTGTGAAGACTCGACCGACGCTCGGGCGATGACGTGCAAGTTTGGATTCAGCCCTTTGGCGGAGAGCGTTGTGAAGACATTTGCGGCGTCGTTGGGACCACAGATCACCAGGCCACTGGCGCGCTCGATTCCGGCTTTCTGAAGGACCGCGTCCTCTGTGGAATCGCCGACAACCCTCGGTTCGTTGAGCAGCAACTCCCGTTCGAGGAGCTCTTCGTCCGGGTCGATCGCTACAAAATCGCTACTCCCATGGCGAAGTTCACGTATGACCTCCGATCCGACTCGCCCCAAACCACAGACAATGACGTGTTTCTCCATTTTGCGAATCCTCTTGGCAATTTTTAGACGCCTTACTTCCTGAGTAAGGTGGCCATGAATGACGTAGATCAGGATCTCCGCGGCGATCCAGGCCAAGACGAGGAACCCTGTGATGAGTAGGACCATCACCAGGACTTCGCCCGCAACCGTTTTCGGGGCGCGATCGCCGTATCCAAGCGTGCTGACGATCTGGAAGGTCGCGTATAGACCTTCCAGAGCGGATTGTTCCTCGATGAGAACCCAGCCGGTTGTTCCCGAAACAAACAGAACTGTGACACTGAGCACAGCCAGCCACACGCGTCGCACAATTGCCGGACCGTCCCGTTCCTCGGGACTCAATCCACGTGCGCTTCTGTTCTTCTCTCTCGTCATTGTTCTCTCGATGCGCGGCAACTGTTTTCCAACGGTCTCTTCCAGCATCAAGGCCGGTTGTCGGACCCTCGCAATCCTCACCGCAAAGATTATCGCGGCTGGGATTCACGGAGAAGGTCCTCCGTACTACAATGTCGGCTCAACGCCCCGGCGGACAGTGAGCTTTCTTATAGACCTTTGCTGAAAACGCGCAATCCTAGATACGGAACGAAGAATGATGCAACGTCGTAACTTTTTGAAACTGGCGGGAGCGGTATCGGTTGCCGCCACCGCGAGCCGTGAAGCAACCGGTGAACCTGTCTCGTTTGCCGGCAAACTCTGCATAAATGAGTCCACCTCGATGAGCCACGATTTCGATCTCTGTATGGCGGCGTACGCCAAGGCGGGCATCCGGAACGTGGAACCGTGGATTCATAAGATTCGTCAGTTTGTGGGAGAAGAGTCTCTGGCGGTGGCGCGCCGCGTCTTGAGTGACAACGGATTGCATGCGCCTTGCTCGTGTTGTATGGGCGAACTGATCGAACCGCATGAGAAGCATGCGGAGAAGGTCGAGCAACTGAAGCACAATCTCGAACTCGTGAAAGAGGTCGGTATCGAGCGTTTTGTCGTGCATTCTTTCACGCAGAAACAGTTTCAAGCGGATGACTACAAGATCGGTGTGGAGCATGTCCGGGAACTGGGAGAGATCGGCGAGTCTTTCGGTGTGATCGTCAATATCGAGTTTATTCGGGTACAGCGTTTTCTCGGTACGCTGCCGACCTCTTTACGTCTGGTACGCGAGGCGCAGCATCCCAACGTGCGGCCGTTGCTCGATCTTTATCATTTCTGGGTGGGGCAGGGGAAGATGCAAGACCT
>CAYTDF010000404.1:0-236 GCA_964436365.1 uncultured bacterium
TCCCGGCGCTTTTTGTTTTGCAGAGGACAGAGGGGCGGGGGCGAAGGCGGGAGTTTGAGTTGTATGCTAGGATGGTCAGGTGCCGGTGATTCGGACAAGCGATGCCGATAACACCAGAGAACGCAGATACCAGAGAGCAGGGAGACGAATCGATGCAACGAGGCACACAGATCATTGCCGTTCTATTCATTTTTGTAATTTCAACCCTGACGGTTCAGCCAGCCCTGGCGGAGTAC
>CAYTDF010000404.1:246-5168 GCA_964436365.1 uncultured bacterium
AGACGAGTATCTGGATGTCCGGCTACGGCTCGCGCGATAAACCCTCGCAAGGCGTGGTGCAAGACCTCTATGCGAAAGCACTGGCGATCGAGGACGCCGAGGGTCACCAGGCCGTGTTCCTCACCGCGGATGTGATCGGCTTGACCGCCAAAATAACCGATAGCGTCGCCGAACGTGTCTCCAAGAAGACGGGCCTGCCACGTTCGGCTATCCTGATGACCGCATCGCATACCCATACCGGTCCGGTTGTCGGCGAAAACCTCAAATCGATGTACGACCTACCGCCGAAAGAATGGGAGACAATCCGCAGCTACGCCAAGACCCTGGAAGCCAAGATGGTGGGTATCATCCTGAGCGCGCTGGCGAATCTCGAACCGGCGAAACTCGAACGCGGTAACGGGACGGCCGGTTTCGCCATGAACCGCCGGAAATTCACACCCACCCATGTGAGCATGCGCGATAATCCGATCGGTGCGGTGGATCGCGACGTGCCGGTGTTGCAAGTGACAAACGCCCAAGGCGAGGTGAAGGCAATCCTGTTCGGCTATGCCTGCCATAACACAACCTTGGCGAACTACGAAATCTGCGGAGACTTTGCCGGGTACGCGCAGGAACACCTGCAAGAAAAACATCCGGGTGCGGTGGCCATGTTCTTTTCCGGCTGCGGAGCCGACGCCAATCCGAGCCCCCGAGTGGGACTGGAGTATTCCAAACAACACGGCCGGGAGCTGTATCAATCGGTCGAGACTGTGCTGAACGCTCCGCTGACCCCTGTCGAAGGCCCGATTCGGACAGCGTATTCGGTCATCGAACTGCCACTCACTCCGGCACCGTCGAAAGAAGAACTGCAGAAACAGTTGGAAGACAAGGATCGCTTCATCCGTGGGCGCGCCAAAGAACTCATGAAGACGCTGGAAGAGAAAGGCGCGATTCCAGAAACACACCCGTATCCGGTGCAGACATGGGGGTTCGGACAGAACTTCCTGATCGTCGCACTCGGGGGTGAGGTGGTCGCCGACTACTCACTCATGTTCAAACACCAGTTCGGAAAAGAGCGAACTTGGGTCGCCGCGTACGCCAACGATACACCCGCCTACATTCCAACCATCCGCATTCTGCTGGAAGGCGGGTATGAAGCCGAATACTCGATGATCTTCTACGGCCTGCACGGTCCCTGGAAACCGGAAGTCGAGCCGATGCTGGTGAAAGAGGTGACCCGCTTGGCCGGAGAGGTTCAGCCGGGAGAGTAAACTCATCCCAGAAGACTGTCGGATTCCCCGCGCCCCTCGAACCGTAACGCCCGGTTTGGCGGCCGCTAGCGCCCGGCACTCGGGAACACGGGAACTATAGAACGAACGGATTCGTTAGGCTTTGGCGAGTTCGGAAGCGTGGGCTTGGATTTTCAGCATCGCATCGGCGATCTGATCCATATCCTCACGCTCACCTAGGAACATCGACTGCCAAAACCAGATCGCTTCGCGGCAGAGTTGGTCGTTCACGGGACATTTGTTGCTCTCCAGATAGTCCTTGACCTGTTTCTCGGAATAGATCGCTCGATAGCCGCGTGTGTTGAGCGCGTTCTCGATAAACGGTTCGAGGTTCAACGGGCTGGTTCCATCCACGCCACCATAGCCGCCGGAACAAGGGATGCCCTCTTCGCGTAAGGCCTCGAAGAAACGGTCGCGAGAGAGGCCCGCGAATTTCTCCGGCCGGTAACGCGCCATGAAAAGATGGTACGCGTTGCGGGTGCAGCCGTCATACATCTTCGCGGGCTCGATGCCGTCGATCTCGTTGAGACGCGCGGTCAAATGAGCCGCGTTGCTTTCGCGTACCTGGCAGTGCTCTTCGAAACGAGCCAGCTGGGACATCAGCAAAGCCCCCTGAAACTCGGTCATGCGTAGGTTCGCGCCGTTCATGTGATAGCCCGGCCCGGTTCTCCGGTCCTTGCGCTGCATGCCGTTGGTGTGAAATGAATAGCAACGGTCCATGAGTTCGCTGTCCTGGGTTAGGACCGCGCCGCCCTCGCCACTGGGGAGGTTCTTGGAGACCTGAAAACTGACACATCCGGCATCGCCCAACGTTCCGGCTTTCTTGCCTCTCCATTCGGCCATGTGCGCCTGACACGCATCCTCGATAACCGGAATTCCGTGTTTCTTGCCGATGGCGAGAATCCGGTCGAGGTCGGCGACAGAGCCCCCGAGATGGACGGGAAGAATGCAGCGCGTGCGCTCGGTGATGGCCGCTTCGATCTTCTCAGGGTCCATCAAGAAGGACTCGGGATCGACATCCACGAAGACGGGCAGAGCGTATTGCAGAATGATTACGTTGACCGTGGCCACGAAAGTATACGGTGTGACCAATACTTCATCGCTGGGGCCGATCCCCAACCCGTTGAGCGCTGTCCAGAGTGCGCTGGTTCCATTGGCGGTGAGTAGGCATTCCTTCGAACCGGTGCGTTTCGCGAACTCTTTTTCAAAGGCATCGGCCGCGGTCGCGCCGAGCCTGCACCAACGCTTTTCACGCAGAACCTCGCCCCAAGCGTCTTCATCGTGCTTGCCGATCACAGGCCAGGAGGGAAATTTCTTCGTCTTTGCCCGGACCGGATCGCCTCCCAACAGAGCGGGCTTGCCTTTCGAACTCGTGGAGGCCGTCGCAACCAAACTCGGCCCGGCCAGGCTCATCCCCGCCGTCCCCGCCGCCGCCGTATGTAAAAAGTTCCGTCGTTTCATTTTCGAGTCGTTCATCTGGTTTCCTCCTCAGGATCCACTAACCCCATGCTGGAAGAGCTCGAATGGCTTGTCAAGTGGGGAATGTGGGGCGTGACCAGCAGCGGGGATGCGCTTGTTACCCACGTACGGCTTGAAGAACGCCCGAGACAAGTGAACCGATCCCCGAACGGCCTGTCTTGGTCATGCCGAGCCGGACAATCACGAGATGGCGAGACGGAACAATCTTCACAGTCTGGCCCTGATAGCCGTTTGCACTGAAAAGATCCACAGGCCATTCAGGATCGGGCCGGTTCTTCTCGTTGCCCGCCTCCCCAGCATTGAGCCAGAAATGCGCGCCGTATTGTCCGGTACGCGCTGTCGGTGTGGGTGTGGCGCTGTAGGCAACCCATCCCTCCGGCAGGATTCGTTCGCCCTCCCAGACTCCATCCCGCAGATACAAGAGGCCGAATCGAGCCCAGTCCCTGGCCGTGGCCAGCATGTAGGACGAGCCCACAAATGTGCCCGACGCATCGGGCTCGATCACGGCGCCACGCATTCCGATCCGGTTGAACAGAGCGCGGCGCGGAAATGCGAAATAATCGGCTTGGTTCCCCTCAAACGTGTCGCGGACGATGCGGGAGACGATGTTGCTGGTTCCGCTTGAGTAGGAGAACTTGGTGTCGGGCCCTACTTCGAGAGTTTTCTTGGCCGCATAGGCCGCAGCGCTGGGGCTTCCAGCGAGCATGCGGGCGGGGTCGGCCAACGGGCTCCCGTAGTTTTCGCCGAACGCCAGCCCGCTGCTCATGCGCATCATTTGATCGAGAGTGATGGCCGTGCGCAGGTCGCTGGGCCGACTCCACTCGGGCACTGAGACCGGCTCGTCAAGCGAGAGTCTTCCCTGCCCGACGAGAATCCCGACCAAGGCGTTGGTGACGCTCTTGGTCATCGACCAGCCGACGAGGGGCGTCTTCTCGGTGATACCCTCTGCGTATCGTTCGGCGATGATGCGGCCTTTGTAGAGAACAATGACGGCTCTGGTGCGGCGAGGCCGAGACGGATTCGGTTCGGAAAAGGCCCCATCCAGCGCAGCGGTCAACGCCTGAGCATCCACCTCCGCCGGCCAATCCTCTTCAGGGATGAGGTCACCCATGGGCCAAAGGATATCTTCAGGGTTGCCGGGCAGCCGCGGCGGCGGTTCGAACGCTTGGGAACGAACCTCGTCTTCCGAATGGCCGATCAATAAGGTGCACCCCAGGCCTTCGCGATAGATCGCGCGCCTCGCGATCATCCCGAGAGCCGTGACGGTGACCGATTTGTCCTCACGGTCGAGATCGACGGCGAGGTAGCGCTTCAGTTTTCTGTCAATCTCCGCCTCGACGGCGAACTCCTCATTCCCGACTTTCTGCGGGTCCAGCCCCGACACGAAGACGGCGGAAGCATAGGTCTTGGCCATGAATGCAGCCCCGATACCCAACATCTCCCGAACAGTGTTGCCGACGTATCCCACGGTGAGGAAAACGACGAGGCAAAACGCAATCAGCGTTCTCTTTAGAATCTTCTTGGTGCGAGGTTTCATTGCCGGATGCTTCCCTTCGCAATCCCCGAGTTCGGCTGGAGACGATGAGGCCTTGCAGAAGCAACGCCCGGCCAAACCGAGATGCGTTCAAGAGTAGCCCAAGGCTTCATGTTTGGGCTACCCGGTTCGGCGCGCGCCCCCAGAGGGGGCTGGCAAGATGAATGGGACGGGAAGGTTGTACGGGAAGGGTCCGCGACGGTATATAGTGTGTCTCCCAAGAATTCATGAGAGATTGAGAAACCGCGCGGCTCGGTCGCCCCGGGCTATTCCCCCTCATCAATAGGATTGAACCATGACAACAACTCATCCCGATCTGATCATCGTCGGTTCCGTGGGCCTGGACGATGTCGAGACCCCCTACGGCTCGGTTACGGATATCCTCGGCGGCTCGGCCTGCTATGCCAGTATGGCCGCTCACTATCTCTGCAAACCAGGCATCGTGGGCGTGGCGGGAGACGATTTCCCCAGCGAACACGAAGAGAGCCTAACCTCGCGAGGCGTGGATACAACCGGGCTGCAACACGAACCGGGACCGACATTTCATTGGTCGGGCCGATACGAAGGCGACATGGGGACGGCAATCACGCTGGATACGCAATTGGGCGTCTTCAGCGACTTCAAGCCGACAATCCCCGAGG
>CAYTDF010000405.1:0-5165 GCA_964436365.1 uncultured bacterium
TATTTAATCAGCCAGAACATCATCGACGAGCACTTTAAAGATTCGATTAAAGGTGAGGCGGATAGCTTGCTGAAAAAGGCATTTGAAGAGGCTGATGAGGTGATCAAGAACATGAAGCCGGAGGATAGCTTCAAATATAGTTTTGCCGAAATGCCTCCAAACCTCCGTGAACAAATGGAAGAGATAAAAAACTTTGTGAAAGAAAAGTCATAATGGACTGGGATAAACCACAGAAGAATATTGTCGAGGCCATTTGTCAGGCGCAGTATGTCGCCATGAAGGAAGACGATAATGTCGTGGTATTGGGCGAGGATGTCGGCTTAGACGGTGGGGTCTTTCGTGCGACGGATGGCCTGTTCCATGAATTCGGAAAAGAACGCGTCATGGATACACCGCTCGCGGAAGGGGGCATTGTCGCGATCTCCATTGGCATGGCCATCGCCGGTCTGAAGCCGATTTGTGAGATGCAATTCTCCGGTTTTATTTATCAGGCCTTTCATCAGATCGAACAGCAGATGGCGCGTATCCGGCAACGAACCCGCGGGCGCTATCACGTTCCGATGGTTTGTCGTGCCCCCTATGGCGGTGGAATCCGGGCCTTTGAGCATCATTCCGAGAGCCGTGAGGCCTATTTCGCGCACACGCCCGGGCTCAAAGTGGTCATTCCCTCCAACCCTTATGATGCGAAGGGTCTGCTCTTGGCGGCCGTTAATGATCCCGATCCGGTGATTTATTATGAACCCAAGCGTCTTTACCGGGCTTTTCGTGAGGAAGTTCCTGCAGGCTGGTACGAGGTGCCGATTGGAAAAGCTAAAGTAATGCGTGAAGGGCACGATGTAACTGTCATTTCTTGGGGTGCTTGTGTCGGTGCTTGTGTTGAGGCGGCAGAAGAGTTGGAAGGTGATGGGATCTCGCTAGAACTGATTGATCTCATGACGATCTCCCCGCTGGATACGGAGACGATCCTCGAATCGGTTCGTAAGACGCAGCGAGCGGTAGTGGTTCATGAGGCCCAGCGGAGCTTCGGGCCCGGGGCGGAGATCATTGCCCGGATTCAGGACAAGGTCTTTCTCTACTTGAAAGCGCCTGTTGGGCGCGTTACAGGCTATGACATTCATATGCCGTATTTTCAGACGGAAGAGTTGTTTTTACCGGATACAGATCGGGTCGTTAAGGCGGTCCGTGAAACAATGAACTTTTAATTCCCACTATGGCACGCGAATTTAAATTTGCCGATCTCGGCGAGGGTATTACTGAAGGTGAGCTGGTTCAATGGCTCGTTAAGGCGGGGGATAGTGTCAAGGAACACGATCCCGTCGCGGAAGTCGAAACCGACAAGGCGATCGTCGAAATTCCGTCCCCTTATTCCGGCAAAGTCGAGAAACTAAACTTTAAAGAAGGCGACGTTGTTCGGGTCGGAAACGTGTTGATGACGTTTTCGGGCGAAGAAGAAGCCGGTGGAGAAACTGGGGCTGCCCCCAAAGAAGCTCCGGTTAAGCCTGCAAAGAAAGCAAAACCTGAAAAAGCGGCGTCCGCTCCGGTGCAAGATCCGTCGACGCTAGCGAATATTCCTGCACTGGCCACACCGCACACCCGCCGTTTGGCGCGTGAGAAAGACATCGACATTGATTTGCTCCAGGGAACGGGGCCGGCCGGTCGCATTACGGATGCTGATGTGATCCGTGCCTCACAGGGGATGCGCGACGAAAAGGCTGCGGTTAAACACATTATTGCCTCCTCAGCGGACGAGGCCCTCACCATTGAGCAGTTTGAAAAATGGGGCGAGATCGAGCGCAAGCCCCTCAAGGGGACGCGCCGGACCATCGCTCACCACATGGTTCAGGCCCAGTTGCTGACGGCGCCGGTGACCCACATTGATGAAGCCGACGTCGGTGAACTCGTTAAGGTACGCGAAGAAATGAAGGAAAAGGCGGCTGCCAAAGGAGCGAAATTAACTTATCTGCCGTTTATAATCCGCGCGATTCAAACGGGGTTGAGGGATTTTCCGGCGCTCAATGCGACTATTATTGGCGACGAGATCATTTATAAAAAGTATTACAACATCGGTTTTGCTGTCGATACAGAAGAGGGACTGTTGGTGCCGGTGATTAAGAATGTCGAGGATAAATCCCTCTTGGATCTAGCGGCAGAACTGCAAGACCTCTCTAATCGGGCCCGCGAACGCAAGATCGATTTGACCGATTTAAAAGGGAGCTCTTTTACGACGACCAATTTAGGCAGTATCGGTGGGCGTTATTTTACGCCGATCATTAATTATCCGGACAGTGCCATCCTGGGGATTGGGCAGCTCTATGAAAAGCCGGTGGTGAGGCAAGGGCATATAGTCGCCCGTCCGGTGATGAGCCTCAATCTTACCTTCGACCATCGCATTGCAGACGGGGCTACTGCCGCGCGTTTTGTCAATCACGTCAAAGAGCGCATTGAGGATCCACAGCTGCTCTTCATGGATATCGACTAGCCGTGGTAATGGGAAGTATCCAAGAGGGCGTCGACGTCGTCGTCATTGGGGCCGGTCCCGGTGGTTATGTTGCGGCGATTCGTGCGGCCCAATTGGGCCGCGAAGTGCATCTTATCGAGGCGATGGAACGTTTGGGCGGTGTCTGTCTTAATTGGGGCTGCATTCCCTCAAAAGCGTTGATTCACGTCGCTAATTTTTTCTCGGATATTGATGGGGCTGCGGACTTTGGGATTATGGTTAAGGAGAAGTCGCTTGATCCCAAAAAGATGCAGGCCTGGAAGGATAACATCCTTAAGAAGCTTTCTAAGGGTATCGAACAGCTCTGTAAAGATTATGGGATTACGGTGCATCAAGGGACAGCGCATTTTGATTCGAAAAATTCAGTGACCGTGATCCGTCAGGAAGGTTCGGAATCCCTCAAATTTAAGCATGCGATTATCGCGAGTGGTTCAAAAGCTATTGAATTGCCCGGGCTCCCCTTCGACGAAGCGAAGGGCATTGTCTCGTCAAAGGGAGCGCTTAGTTGGTCGAAGATGCCGCCTAAGCTGGCAGTCATAGGCGGCGGTTATATTGGCATCGAAATGGGGACGGTATTTGCTAAGTTTGGAAGCCAGGTCACGATTGTCGAGGCCCTTGATCGGATTCTTCCTGAGATGGACGCCGAGATCGCAAAGCCGGTAGAGCGCAAGCTCAAGAAGCTTGGCGTTAATATCGTCGCAAAAGCAAAGGCGAGTTCCTTTGACGGCAAGAAGCTCAAGGTCGATGGGGCTGATGATGTGGCGGCCGACAAGGTTCTTGTCGCAGTGGGTCGCAAGCCCAATGCGGAGTCTTTGGATTTGAAAGCGGCGTCTGTTGACGTCGATGCGCGTGGTTTTATTCTTATCAATGAGAAGTGCCAAACCTCTAATCCTAAAGTCTATGCGATCGGTGATGTTGCCGGTGGGATGCTTTTAGCGCACAAGGCGAGTGCTCAGGGTAAGGTCGCCGCTGAAGCCGTTTGTGGTCGCAAGGTGGCGTTTGAGAACTACGTACCCGCGGTGATCTTTTCGGATCCGGAGATTGCGACGGTGGGTCTGAGCGAGGCCGAGGCCCAAGCAGCAGGTTTTGCGGCCAAGAGTGGACAATTTCCCTTTGCGGCCCTCGGACGTGCGATGGCCTCGCAAGCGACCGAGGGTTTTGTAAAGGTCGTTGGCGATGCCAAGACAAAAAGGATTTTAGGTTTTCAGATTGTGGGGCCTCATGCCTCGGAGTTAATCGCTACCGCCAGCCATGCCCTCGAAATGGGCGCCTTGGTCGATGATCTAGCCCTAATCATTAATACGCATCCGACCTTTGCCGAGGCCATTGGAGAAGCCGTGGAATCCATCTACGGCCGAGCCATCCATCTCTCCCCACGCAAGCAGAAAAAATAGAATAGCGAGCTACTATTTAGTATAATCACAGATCGAGGAGGCCCTATGGCAAATCCCGTTACTGATGGAGCTCCAGCACCACGGACCGTACCTGATGCCGATATATCGATCACGGAACGGCGTGAAGGCCCAGTTGGAGAGATTGATCGCGATGATCTCGTTCGGATTGAAGAACGTTTTGAAGGCGGTAGAACAATAAGTGTTGATGCAGAGTCCTTCGTATCATCGGATCTATACGCTAGTTATGGAACTCCTGAGGAGCGCCTCAACTTGTTAAGAAATAATGCTGTGAGTCGTCGTGGCGGCCATCACCTACCTATCGCTTCAGATCTGGAATCCTACGTGGCGGGTTTAAGGCCGCCGGATAGCACCTTAGGCATTATCGAGCGGAGTGGTGCACAAGATCGCGTCATTGAGATCGACGACATAGTTACGATTGGGACGGTAGAGGAGGGAGAAGGTGTGATGCATGTACCCGTTAGGGAATTTCTCTTCTCAGATCGGTTTTCAAACTATGGATCAACGCCAGCGGCCCGACTATCATTGTTGCAGAGTCGGACAGGATGTGGTGTGCATCAGAGTCTGGCAGATCGCATCAATTCGCTAGCACAGAGAGTGCCCGACGGCTAACAATTCCCTCCTAAGGGATCGCAGTCGCCACCATCAGTTTGTATTGGCGGATATCTGCATTTCCAGCTGCACTCCGTATCGCCTGCCTCTGTTTTGCAGTTGCAAACTTTACCTTTGCCGCAGGAGCCTCCACATTTCTTTTTGGCGTAGCCCTGTGCAAGCGTAATAGCAGCTGCTGGATCAACATGGGTACCGCTTTTGTTATAAGCCATGTATGTAACAAAAGTTTCACCATCATTGAACCCAAATACTTTGGCTGCAGGGACATTATAATGCTGAATTGTATTGCGTGCCTCTGTGACACGGGCCTTTCGCATCTCGACTGGCTGAGCCCAGGCCTCAATGCCGAGTGTTGTTACCGAGTACACGGCAAGTGCAACAAAGACGCCGGCACTCATCCAAATGATAAGAGATCGTTTCATAGTCCTATCCTCGATTCTAGGTCGGTTACGCACATAACTGGGTATATATTACCGCGGAGCCGGCTCAGAAAAAACCTATTTCTTATGGGGTATTGCATTCATCGCATTGCGGCAGAGGCCGCGGATGATGCGGACCTCCTGCGAGGTCGGTCGGGCGCGGTTGAAGAGGCGGCGTAGGATTTGGGGGATGCGGTGACGGTTTTGGGCGTCAAAATACTGCAC
>CAYTDF010000406.1:0-5154 GCA_964436365.1 uncultured bacterium
GCGCGGAGCGGCGAACCGTCCGACCGCACACACAGATCGCGGTCCGCTTCGAGGCTAACGCCAACGGTCACGTCATCGAAATCGGCTTTGAAGTTCAGGTGAATTTCAGTGCGCAAGAAGTCGCCGCTGTCATTACCGAAAATCGTCGCATCGTCATCCGACATGTCGAGAATGTTCTCGCCATAGAAGTACTCGAGGTAGATGTCTCCACCAATGTCGGTCCAGGTAACTTCAGCATTAGCCGCCGGGACAAACAGAGCAACGGCTAAGATCATTGGAAGTGCATAACGCATAGTGGGAAAACCCCCTTGTTCAGATTCAGTTTTGACACCCTTGGGTGCCGTTTCCTCAAAATCGGCCACACGTTTCGCCCGACAGTATCAAAGGAACTCCAGTGGAGTTCTGCTTGACAGATCATGCCCAATGCAAACACCTCACTCCTTTCCTGGGCTGGGTTGTTCACAATCGCGCCAGGTCCCGCAACAAGCGGAGCCCCAAATTTAAGGGCGCGATATGGCAATAACACCAGTCACCGCTCTCTGGGTCAAGAAGGAAGGTGCAAATTGACGGCGAGAGTGTGGCGTTTTTGCCACACACCCTAACTCTCGATGGCGGAAGGATTTGCGGTTGCGAGCGCTGCACGGTAGGCATCTAGGAGACCCGCGGCTACATCAACGGGACCTCGTAGGGTTCGAGGAGCACTCCGGAGCGGAGGCGAAATAGCGTACTCGCGTAGGGCGACAGACCACGCGGCGACATCATACGGATTCACAAGCTTAGATAAATCAATATGATACGACTTATGCGGAGAGATGTCCGAGGCGAGGACCGGGACGCCGCGACTCTGGGCTTCCAACGCCGGGAGGTCAAACCCCTCATAGACCGACGGTGCGAGAAACAGTTCCGCTCCGTCCAGAAGAGCGACCCGCTTCTCTTCCGGGAGGTATCCGGGAAATCGGATCTTCCGCGCAAGTTTTTCGTTGCGAGATACCGCGTCCAGCGTTCCGCAACGCCAGCCGCGCCGCCCAACAAGCACCAAATCCGGCAGATCGGCCTCTTCGAGAGCCCGCGCGTAGGCTTCCACCAACCGCGAGAGGTTCTTCCGCGGTTCCAGCGTGGAGAGCGTCATCCAGTATCGCTCCCCCAGCCGAAGTTCGCCCCGAAGCGCCTGAGAATCCATCGGGACAATTGGAGCCTCCGGCACACCTAAGGGCACGGTCTGAATCCGAAGCGAGGAACCGTAAACATCTCTTAGCTCTTCCCCCACGGCATCGCAATCCACGAGAATCAATCCCGCCCGCCGAATCGCGTCCGGGACCTCTCGCCGAAGGTACCAACGCCGGAGAGACGGCACGGTCTCCGGATAGAGACGGAACGCCAAATCGTGAATCGTCACAACACCTACCGCATGCGCCGGGAACGTGGGCAAGACGAACGACGGACCGTGCACGATATCCAACCGCCGCCCGTCACGTTCGATTTCGCGCAGCCATTGTCTAATCGCGCGGTTACGCCGAACAGCGGCATGGGCGCTCGCCAGAAAACTCTCGCCCGTCGAAAACGGCGCTTGGCTCACATGCAGATGCGGGCAATCACGCCACGCGTCGCGCAGACGGCAACCTTTACGTACCAATACATGGACACGATCTTGGCCGTCCAGAATCTGTACGAATCCATCGAGAAATATCTCGACAACTCGTCCCGTTCCGCCACGGTTACCCAGCGCCAATCCATCCAGTGCCACATCCATGCGCGTTACCCCACCCGCTCCATCCCGCCATCGAGCGCGTCGCGAAAGACTCGATCGTAGACCGCGGCGATGGTCGAATCCGTATACCGTTCGAGAACCCGCGCCCGGCCGCTTTCGGCAAGCGCTTCACGCCGCGTTGCATCCTCGGACAAGGCCCGCAAAACGCTGGCCAGCCCATCGGCATCGTCTTCATCGACCAGCAAGCCCGCATCGCCGAGCACCTCGGGGATCGCACCGCAACGCGTGCCAACCACGGGCACGCTCGAAGCCATGGCCTCAATCAGTACACGTCCAAACTGTTCCTGCCAGTTTGAACGCGTGCGCGACGCCAAAACCATCGCATCGAATTGCGAGTACACAGCGGGCAAATCCTCATGCGCAACCGCGCCCAGCCAAAGAATGCGATCCTGGAGCGAGAGCCGCTCCGCCAGGTCGCGCAACGGTCCCAACTCGGGGCCATCCCCCGCCACGGTAAACGTGCAGCCAGGAGGGAGCCGTTCGAGCGCGCGAAGAACGAGGTCGACACCCTTCTCCTCAGCCAACCGCCCCACATAGCCGATACGAAACGCGCGCTCCGGGTCTTGAATGGGGCGTTCCCGGGGGATGCTGTACCGGTCCGGGTCGATCCCCGAACCCGCGACATCCAACGGCCCCTCGTATCCTTTCCGGCGCAGCACATCCAAGCAGGTCCGGTTGAGGCCCAGCATTGCCACGGCCTCGCGCAGCACGGCCCGCTCCATCGCACTGAAGGGCGGAGGATAACGTTTGTGGATGTCTTGGCAGGTCTGAACGACCAGGGGGACCCCACGTTCGCGGCACCACCGCATCAAGAGAAACGCCAACAGGCTGTAGGGCTCTTCGTAAACAAAGAGCAGTTCTGGACGGGCCTCTCTTAACGCCGCACGCAGTTTCCGAAAGCTAAACAGGGCTCCGTGCCAATCGAAGCGGGGCTCCAACAGAATGGCGCGAAAGCTTTCGCCGTCCGCCCGCTCATAGGTGAGTTCGGTGGGAACGTACAGCCGCCAGCGGCGAGGCGCGATCAGGGTGACATCCCACGCGCCTTCGTGCAGAAGTTGGAACGGTCTGCGATACTCCGCCACGGTCGCGCCATGCCATACCACAGTGACCCGGCGTTTCGATTCGAGAGCCACGCTAGTCCCCTCTCGTCGCGCTGAGAATGAATTCGGCTTGCAGGGCCTCGAGCCGTGACGCGCCGATACCCGCAACCTCCGTCACTTGGTCCCAGGACCCAAACCGGCCCAAGCGTTTCCGTTCGGTCAGTAGTCGATCTGTGAGAACCGGCCCAAAACCGGCCACCTGCATGAGTTGGGGTTTCGTCGCTCGATTCAGATCGCGGGGACCCGCTTCTCCGCTGGGCTCTGCCGACACCAAACGCAATCGATGGGCAAACGTCTTATAGCGGTCGGTCGTCATGCCTCGGACTTCCAGAAGTTGCCTCGGATCGTGAAACGCCCCACCCACCCGGTCGCGATGCTCGACGATTCGTTCGGCGAGCGCTCTGTCCAGTCGCAACGCTCGAATCAAGCCGCTCGCGGTGGCCCCGTTCAAATCGACGGGCGTCGTGTCGGCGATTCTGGACGTTGCGGGCTCACTCTCGGACACGGAAACCGGTGGCACATCGGACGGCGTTGGGTTCGCGGGTGGGGTCGCGGTGGGGACGCGCGGCAGGGGCACCGGGTCGGGGTGGATCACGACCGGTTCGACATCCGGCAATCCGCCACGGTACTCGCGGTACGCCAATCCTCCCAGGATCACGGCCAGCAGAATCAGAATGGTGAACAGTTCGGTACGGTCCATGGTCTCGAAACGGCTCTCCGTGTGGGCTCGCGAAATAGGCTCTCGGGCAACGCTCTATGCTAACGGCAAAGGTCCATCGACCGCTAGCCGGGCGACCGGGAGCCGCTCCTTGAGCGGTCCGTTTATGACATACTCGCAGTATGAAAAGAGCAAAAGTATTCCTAATCGCAGCCTGGCTTTGCGTGGGTTGCACAGCGGGAGTCGCACAAGCGCAGAACACGGTGAAAGGCAGTGTCGTCGTAATTAGCGGCGCGGCCAGGCACCCCGCCTTCCGTAACATCTTGTCGTTGGACAAACAAGAACAATTGACAGCGAAGCAAGTTCAGCTGTTAGGCAAAGCCATTCAGACCGACCCCATCGCGCCCGCGCTTCACACCATCGTGACCGAACCGGACTTGACCTACGGAGAGCTCATCGCCCGCTCCACCCCGGCGGTGACGATCCCTTGGGTGCGTGTCGCCCGCTACATCCGCACCTTGGGCGTCGCGGTCGCCTACCGGGGCGATGTGACTGCTTGTGTAAAGGCGGTGGAGTTGCTGGACGAGACGGCGCGGTTTCTTTCGACGGGTACCGTCAGTCAGCTGCCCCAGTCATGGGCTTACCGAAGCCGGGCCCGGGAGCTGATCACATTTACCTTGTCGCAGGCCAAGACCGCCGAGGATCTGCGGTACGGATTGGAGGCCGCCAAGTGTTTTGGCTATGAGCCCGTCTCGTACGATCTGGAGCGGGCCATCCAGACCGAGCGGAAATATGCCCCGCACCTTCTTGTCGCCGAGGGCGTATTGCCACCTGAGAAACTGGATGATATCACCGACCTGGAACTGCTGAACGCGCAGCAAACAAACTACGTGAACCGTAAGAGAAAACTTGCCCAGTTCTCATCCAAACAGATATCGACCGCCAACCGGAAAGCGATCCGCGCGGGGATCAACCAGGATATCGCTTCGGTCTCGGCCTGCGTCGCCGCGGGCGGCAGTTATGAAGACTGGCTTCGGTCGGTGATGGAGAAACGGCTCAAAGGCTACGGGAACTTCCAGCCCGAATTGGCCGAAACCGTCGACCGCGTTTCGTGGGATCTGATCGTTCTCGTGGCGGCGCGGAAGCTCTATCGGTTGGAAAACGACCGCGAAGCTGATTTGGCCGATCTCGTGCCCAAGTATCTCGATGCCATCCCCCGGGATCCTTTCGATTCCGGCGGCGGCACGTATCGCGTTTCAGGGCCGCGCGTCTATTCGTTCGGACATGACGGCGATGACGACCAGGGTTTGGTGCGCGCCTATCAGTTCCCGCCCCCGGGCAAAGATTTCGGCTACGAAGGCGACCTGGTGCTGTCCTTGCCGGAGTGATGGGTGGGGGGGATGCTACTCGCAAGAGATTTCAAATTTCCGGGCTAGCAGGGCAGCGATCAGGTCATAACACTTGCTGGAATGGTCGGTCAGCCCCTGCGTGACCATCCTGGGTCGTCTTGATTGTTTGTACACGACGCCAGGCATCAGTACTTAAGTACCTGAACGATTGTGGCGCTGAAGTCAAGGAACGATCTATTCGCTCCAGTTCTACACTTCTGTCAAATCGAAAGACTTCTT
>CAYTDF010000407.1:0-5151 GCA_964436365.1 uncultured bacterium
GTTCAGGAAATTCGGGACTGCGATGGCGGCGAGGATGCCGATGATGGCAACGACGATCAGTAACTCGATGAGCGTGAAACCCGTGCGGCGCATGCTGAGTCCTTCCGCGTCTCGAAGACGGGAACTTCAGTGGGACCGGCGGAGATCGTACGATCTGATCTTTACGAAGTTCCGGTTGACTCCGCGACGGCTTGATGCGGAAACGGGATGACGTTTGTCGTGAGGAACTTACCGACTTCTTCTCCCTCGGCACGTCCCGCATTGACCGCTGTTCGCACGGCCGCGACCTCGCCCTGCATGATGGATGAGACGATTCCCGATCCGATCTTGGTCTGCTGTATGAAGACGACGTTGGCCGCTTTGGCAGCGGCGTCGGAGGCGGCGATCAGCGCGGCGAGGCCGTGCGTCTCCATGAAGCCCAGGGCTCGGCGTTCCGACTTGGGCGATTTTCCGGCTTGACCTCCCAGTTTGAATAGGGATTCCATCTGGGGGTGAAGGCGGGGGATGGTGTGGGCTGAAACGAGTTTGCCGACCTGACTGGCCGCTGAAGCGCCAGCGCTCACCGCCTCATGCACAGCGGCGACATCACCCCGAATCGCGACTGTGGCGTAGCCGGAGCCGATCACGAAATAGTTGGTCAACACGATATCCGCGGTCTTCGCCGCCGCGTCCGAGGCCACGATCATCGGCACGTAGCCTTGCGTTTCGATCAACCCCAAGGCGGGGGAGCCCGGTAACGGAGTGTCGGGTTGCTTCCAGTCGATGCAGAGAGCCTGGGCTTGCGGGTGGATCTGTGCGATCACCGTCGCGTGCATGACCGCACCCACGGTTTGGGCGGTCTCCTTACCGGCGCTGACAGCCGAGCGCACCGCATCCACTTCGCCACCGACCATGCTGGTTACGAAACCGCTTCCGATATGTTCCTGGCGAACGAAATCGACATCGGCCGCCTTGTTCATCGCGTCGGTCGCTTGGGCGACACCTAAGAACCCGCGCGTCTCGACAAATCCAATCGCTCTATCCGTCATGATTTCTTCTTTGGCCGGGGAATGATCTTCTGAATCGCCTCATCGGGCCCGGCGAGCACCAGCGATGACTTGAGTTCGCCGACGGTACGCGCCGCCGCCGCGCCTGCCTGGACCGCATTGCGAACGGCTCCGACATCGCCTTCCAGAACGACGGCCATGAAGCCCGAACCGACGCGTTGCCATTCCAGCGCTCGCACCGGAGCCGCCTTGATGGCCGCGTCCGTCGCTTCCACGATGGGGATGAACCCTTTTGTCTCGATGAATCCGCGCGCGGTCCCTGTCGGCATCGTTGGCGGTTTCTGATTGCCTCCAACGGGAAAACAGGCTTGCAGGCCCGCGTGGGGACGGGAGATTACGTGTTGGCCGACAACCTTATTGACTTGGGCCGCGGCACCGGCTCCGCTCTCGACCGCCGCTTCGATCTCGGCCACGTCACCTCGGAAAACCGCTGCGATGTGTCCGCCGCCCGGGACGAACTGACCGATCAACTCCACGTTGGCGGCTTTGCATCCCGCATCGGCCGCCATGCTCATTGCGGCGAAACCGATAGCCTCGACCATCCCTAGCGCTGCGTATTCCGAGATCGGCGCTTTGCACTCCACGTTCTCGATCAGACGTTCCAGGACGTCCGCGTGCAACCGGGGAATGACGTTTTCCGATACAAACTCCCCCAGTTTCTTGGCCACTGCGCTACCGGCTTGCACTGCCGCCGTGGCCGCGCCGACATCACCGCCGACGAGGGTGGTTACATAGCCTCCACCGCTCTGCAGGTCGCCCAGAGTCTCCACCGGAGCCGCCTTATTCATGGCATCCGATGCGGCCAAGAGTGCCGACCAGTTACGGGTTTCGATAAATCCGACTGCCTGTTCTGTCATAATCTCATTTCTTCAGGACCCGAGGTCCTTCGCCGGTTTCGTGCAAACAGAGTGGTTCCAGCTCTATTCTCGCACGCTGGCATCCTATCGCAAAACGGCGGTCTGGACGACGGCGAGCGGTTGTGGACCCTACGGCGATTTCATTCAGTATCTGGGAGGGCGGCGTACGCGTGCCTTTTGTCGTTCGCCGGCCGGGCAGACTTCGGGCGGGCGCGTCCTCCTCGTCGATGATGAACCTCTCTGACTAGAGATACGTTCCGCTACATGGGTGAGACCGGGATATCCTATTTATTGTGGACTCCGAACTGGGTCGCGACGATGTCTCCCGGCGATTTCAGACCATTGGAACTGGCATACATATACTGATTCACAATCTCGTCATTCTCGGCCAGGGCGTCGCCATTGCTTTTTCCAAACGGAAAGTTGCGGCTGCGGTCCGGTCCGAAACTAGTCAAAACGTAGCCGGGCCCGTCATTTCGCTCCCAAGAACGGGATCCATACTCATAAAAATTTTGTCGGCTCGCCGGATCGCCCGCGTCCCCGCCTTTCTCCGTGAAATGATCTCGGAATAAGGCCAAACTGCTCATATAAGCGACAGGCGTCGTCAAGTGGCGATAGGCGACCTCTTCATGTGCGCCCGCTCCCGGCGGATCGGGGGGGTAATCATTATTATCCATAAAGTACATCTTCATGGCCGTGTTGATCGATCGAAAATCAGCCATGACCCGGGAAACACTGGCCCGCGTCTGGGCATTCAGAAAATTCGGCACTGCAATCGCCGCCAATATTCCAATGATTGCCACCACAATCAATAACTCGATCAGCGTAAAACCGGAAAGTTCTCTCTGCGTTTTTTGAAAGACTGTTGGCCTGTGCCGAGAAAAAACGGACATCTCAACTCCTTAGTTTGTCAACGATTCTAGCAGAAAGCGGAAACGACAGCCCAAATGGGAATCCCAGACAAATACCGATTCGCGTTAGCAGAATCGAGTCCATTAGAGTGAGAACGTAACCTCTAACGAGTCACTTCTTCCGTCTGTTCCCGATCCTTATGGAGTGGACGCCACCACATGACGTACAGGAACGAGCCCGTGATAACGGCCGACGGTACCAACCACGCGAGCCGTTGCCAGTTGTGCAGGACCAGGTCCATCATGGAGAGATAGAGTGAGATGAAGAAGAGGGTCCCGACGATGGCGTTGGGAATGTCGTTCTTGTCGCGTTCCGGCCGACTCGGATCTTCGCCTGCATCGGTCAGCATCTTGCGCACCGGCCCCCAAAAACCGAACGGCCGTACTTTGCGGTAGAAATCTTTCAGGGCTTCGTCCGGTGTCGCGGGGCAGAGGAACGTGGCCAGCAAGCAGGTGCTGAAACTCACCGCCGCCAGCACGGGGAAGTACTGCAACTCACGCAGATCCGTGTAGAAGTAGACGATCAACGCCATGGGAAGTGTGCAGGCGCAGCTGATGCAGACCGCCCAGCCACTGATACGCCACCAGTACGAGGCCATGATTCCGGGCGCCAACAGAGCCGCGCCCAGGGCGAAGTTGATCGGGTTCCATATCTCGGCGATACGGTCGGTTCGCAGGCTGATCAAGATCCCCAGAATTACGACGCCCAGTGTGGCGGCGTAACTGATACGCATCAGGTCTTTGCTCGTCGCGTTCTTCCATACGGGTTTAACGAGATCGTTGACAATGAACGAAGCGGCGACATTTAGCGCCGAGTCGAATGTCGACATGAACGCCGCCAGCAGACCCGCTAGCACCAGTCCCTTGATTCCGACGGGCAGGACCTGGTTCAAGACCATCGGCAGCACGCTTTCGCTGTCGATAGCCCCGCCCTGTTTGGCCAAGATCGACAGACCGAACGCGGTGAAGCCCATCACCAAACTCCAGCGAATGCTAATCACCATCCCCCAAGCGAAACCGACCTTCGACGCTTCCGCCTCGTTTCGCGCCGCCCGGAACCGTTGGAAATCGGCACCCCCGCCCGCCGAACCGATCAGACCGAGCAGACCCTTCGTAAACCAGAGAACGATCAGCAAGCGGAAGGGGTCGGGGTATCCTTCGGGCGCTGTCTCGAACGGCGTCAATGGATTCAGACTGTACCAGTCGTCGCCGACGGTCTGCCGGAACACCTCGGGGTCGATGTTCAGGAAGGCTGCGGTTGCGATATAGATCGCGGCAAATGAGAGAAGTACTGTCTGTAAGAAATCACTGTAGACGACGCTGAAAAAACCGCCGAAGATCACGTATAGACCGGTAAATCCAAACAGCAGCGGAACCGAAAGCGACTTTCCGATCGGTAAGAACTCTTCCAGAAACTTGCCGACGCCTGTGCCCGCGTACCCCAGCATGAAGACGATGGCGATCAAGTTCATGATGACGCACATCAGACGAGCGGATTGGCCCGAGCGGCTAGTACCGTACCGAAACACCATCCACTCCATGCCGGTCAAGACACCGCTTCGGTAGGCCCACTTGGCCTTGTACGCCATCACGAAACCGGCGAAGGGGAAGCACCAGAACCAGTGCTCCCACATCCCTCTCATTCCCAGGAGATAGAAGACGGACACCATCCACATGGTGCCGGTGATGTCAAAATACGTACTGCTGCCACTCATGCCCAGAAGCCACCAGGGCATTGACCGGCCAGCCAAGAAGTAACTCTCGATGTTTTTCCCGGCGCGCCGCCCCATGTACAGGCTCACCCCAAAGACGAGTGAGAAGTAGCCGATTACGATTGCGATATCGATTGGGTTGAGATCCACGGGTACAAGGTCTCCTCTTCACCTTCCGTAAGTCAACTGACAGTGCCGGAGGGCGGCGCGGGATTCCACAAGTGTGCGGATGGATAGAGCATAGAAGACGTACTTTAGCATGTTACGAAGCCGCGTGCTCTTACAGGCAGAGAGGCTCCGCCAGGACTTGGAGCCGGAGTTTCTGGGAAGACCTGTTTACGGCGCAATCATGGGGCGTTTACACACCGCGTCCAAAATCGGGAATCGGGAGCCGTTCGCCATCCTTCAGCGCCGATTGATGGGCGACGATACCGGGCGCGGTGTAGGCGACCGCCTCGTAGACATCGACGGCCGGTTCTCGCCCTTCGACCAGCGCGGAAACGAATTCATGCGTCAAGAAGGTGTGCGAGCCCCCGTGGCCGCTGCTATGTCGAAGTGGCTCGGGTAGCATATCCGTCTCCCAATAGACCGGTTGATCGTAAGGTTTCGGCTTTTCACCCACGTG
>CAYTDF010000408.1:0-1340 GCA_964436365.1 uncultured bacterium
GTCGTAGGCTGTCCGACAACCGGCCGTTGCCGTAACGGGCAGTGCACATACCCGGCTCCACCCCTCGGCATGCGGACTCCACATCATCCCACGCACGCCACCGCTGAGAAGAACTCGTTCTCGGGCGGCATCGTACGTCATGCCGTAGCCGCCTCCCGCTTGCGGACGTTCAGCAAGAATTTCCCGCCAACCGGTATTATCCCATTGCCAGGTATCGCTCCGGTATCCTCGATCGTAACCACCAAACAGAACGATCTTTTCGCGAACGGCGTCGTACGCCATGGAGATGTAGGAGCGTTTCAGACTTCCACTCGGAACCGCCCGTGTCCATTTCCCCGCCTCATACATCCAGAGATCGTCTTTAACGGAACGGTTATCATGCGTCCCACCAAACAGAACCACGCGGTTGTGTGTCGCATCGTAGGTCATGGCGTGAGCAAAGCGCGCGGGGGGACCGCTTGACGCGATCCGCTCCCAACCTTCCCCGCCCCACTCCCACGTGTCCCCCAAGGCTTCGCCGTTCTCGCTCCGCCCCCCAAAAAGCACGACGCGTTTCCGAATCGCGTCGTACGCCATCGCGTGACCGGATCGCGGTGAAGGCGCTTCGGCACAGTACTTCTGCGACCACCTGTTTCCTGAGAGAACCCAGAGATCGCTCTCAACGCGGGCGTCTGTCTGTCCGCCAAACAGTAGCGTTTGCTTACGAAGCGCGTCGTACGCCATCGCGTGAAACGCTCGGGGCGCGGGCCCCTCCCGCGTGGTCGTCTCCCAGTTCTCTCCGCGCAACACCCACGTGTCACCAAGCGGCTTCTTGTCGGCGTCTTGCCCACCGAAAAGCAACGCCGCGCCACGCTCTATATCGTAGACGAGAGCCGCGCCGTTTCGATTTCCAGGCTCCTCGCCGGTCAGTCGGCACCACTGTCCGGCCTGGAGGACCCACGTGCCGCTGAAACTCGGGTTGCCATCGTACCCCCCGAAGAAGAGAACGCGATCATGAGCTTGGTCGTAGAGCGTCGCGTGACCGGATCGCCCGGCGGGAAACGGTAGCAGGCAGGACCATTCGATCGTGTCCCGAGCCCCACAAGTGGATGTGCACAAGAGTAAAGTATAAGGAAGGATTCTTCTCATGATTGTCCAAATAGCGAAACGCAGGAGTCCCGATCGAGACTATTCCCCTAGCCTCACGGCTCGCGGTGTTGGCATTCAGCCCTACTGCAACACGACGGTTGAACTCGAAGTTCCCTCAAAGTTTCCAGGGGGCTCGCATCTCCTTCGAGCGAAGTTTGTTGGCTTCGTCATCGCCAGGAAACTCTTCCTTCGCCGGATCCCATTTCAGATTG
>CAYTDF010000408.1:1350-4830 GCA_964436365.1 uncultured bacterium
GAGCAGCATGCAGATCTGGCTCAGGTTGCAGATACTCATCGTCCGGTGTGCAGTTTCGGGCGGGCAGATCGTCTCTTTCCCGGCCTTGATGCAGTCAATCAGGTTGCCCTGGTGGTGTTTGCTCTCGTAGAGATGGATTTCATCGGGTCCAATTATCTCTTTGAGGAGAGATTTGGGCTCGGCTTCGAGTTTGCTGCGGTTGACGTGTATCCAACCGTCCGTCCCCTCGAAGCGAACGCCCTGTTCACACTTGGTGTTGTCGGTGTAGAGCATCTGCACGCCATTGGCGTAGACTAGCCTCAAATACCAGGCCATGGCTGTGTCACAGATTCCGCTTTCCGGGAAAACGCCGCATCCCTCGATCTCGACCGGCCCGGTCTCATCGGTACCATTGCCCCATTGGGCGATGTCGACGTGGTGCACACCCCAACCCGCGACGAAACCGATGGAGTAGTCGGAGATAAACCACCACCACGGCGTGATGCAACGCTTGGTGCTGAACGGCCGCATCGGTGCCGGTCCCAGCCACATATCGTAATCGAATCCCTGAGGGATCGGTTCCTCCGACTGCTCTTCGAGTCTTCCGCTGGCGGGTGATCCGACGCGCATGGTGTGCAGTTTGCCAATACGTCCGTTACGAACGAGTTCGCAGGCGTAGCGGAATTTCCAGTCCGAGCGCTGTTGCGTCCCATGTTGGAACAGCGTCTTGTTCTTCTTGACGGCCTTGGTGAGTGCGCGGCTCTCTTCGATGGTCAGGCTGAGCGGCTTTTCGATGTAGGTGTGCTTTCCGGCATTGGCGGCGGCGATTCCGTGCAGAACGTGCCAGCTGTCTTGGGTAGCGATCGACACCGCGTCGATATCGTCTCGGGCGACGAGGTCGCGGAAGTCGTTGTAGGCGTCGCAGCCTTTGTAGCCTCCGCTCCCGTCGTAGTGCTCTTCGACAAGTTGTTTGGCGGCCATACGCCGATCGGTATACGCGTCGCAGACCGCGAGCGCCTGCACATCCGGGCGTTCGATGAAGCGCTTCATGACGCCTGTGCCCCGGCCACCGACACCGATAAATCCCATCGTGACCCGTTCACTAGGGGCGACGTTTCCATCCGCGCCCATGGCGGATGCAGGAATAATGTGGGGCGCGGCCAACGCGGCAACGCTGATCTTCTTGATGAAATGACGGCGTGTGCTTTCGCGTGAAGGCGTTTGCGGCTGGCTCATGAATTCGACTCCCTACCGATTGGATGCTCAAAGCGTGGCACCGGCGGAGTCGGATGTCAACTTAGAAACCTCACCACACACACCACTCTCAGTCGTCGCGCTTTAGCCGAACGATCTGAATTAGGTTGTCGGGACCCTCGAAATTGGAGCCAGACACGAGGACTACACGCTTGCCGGGACCGAGTTCGCTTCTCCGCAGAAGCGTCTCTTTCCCTGAAGCGAGCATTCGATCGACGGTGGGGTGGAAGACAGTTAGAATTGCAGTCACACCCCAAACCATCGAATCTGTCCGCGCCGTTCGTTCAACGGGCGTGAGCGCGATAATCGGGCACGGAGGCCGAAGTTTGGCGATCAGCCGCGATGTATACCCACTGAGGGTGAAGACTGCAATCGCATGGGCGCGGCAGCCTTCCGCGGCCTGAATCGCGGCCATAGCCAGCGCACTGCGGACGTCGTCAGCGTGCTCCACCTCCACACCGATCCGGTCACGGTGGAAGAACGGACTGTTCTCCGACACAGAAAGGATGCGGTGCATGATCGTCGCCGAGGCTACCGGATATTTCCCGGCCGCACTTTCGGCGGAGAGCATCACCGCGTCGGTACCGTCGAAGACCGCGTTAGCCACATCCGTCGCTTCCGCACGGGTAGGCCGGGCGTTGACGATCATCGATTCCAGCATCTGCGTGGCTGTTATGACGATTTTCCCGTGGCGATTGGCCGCGCGAATCAAACGTTTCTGCAAGATGGGCACGCGTTCGGGCTCAACCTCCACTCCCAAGTCCCCTCGTGCCACCATGATCCCGTCGGCCGCGTGCAAAATCGGATCGAGTTCGTCGAGAGCCTGTGGCTTCTCGATCTTCGCGATGATCGCGGCTTCCGCTCCCTGCCGCTTGATGAAATTCCTGAGCGTACGCACGTGTCCCGCAGTGCGGACGAAAGAAAGCGCCAGGATGTCCACACCCCGTTCGAGCAAGAACTGCGCGTCGGCCTTGTCTTTCGTCGACAGTGCCGGCGCGGTTACTTTCGCTTGGGGTAGATTGATGCCCTTTCCCGACGTCAACAGCCCGCCCACGATCACTTTGCATCGGACAGTCTTGCCCTCAATAGCCTTCACGCGCAGTTCGAAGAGACCGTCGTTGAGCAAGATGGATTGGCCGACTTGCACGTCCGAACTTAAGCGTTTGTATGTTGTGGGGATGGTTTGTTGCTCTTGTTTCCTCGTCGCCGAGCCGAGCACGACCTCTTTACCCGCGACGAGCGGGACTCCCTCGGGAGGGAGCTTTCCGACGCGGATCTTGGGGCCGCAAAGATCCCCTAGAATCCCAAGCGGAACTCCCTCTTCCCTCTCCACACGCCGAACCTTATCGATCATCCGCCCCAGCTCGGCATGCGTCCCATGCGAACAGTTCAGACGAAAGACGTCGACCCCCGCCCGGAACAATTTTCGAATCACGTCCGTTGAGGCGGATGACGGTCCCAGCGTGGCAATAACCTTTGTGAGCGCGATATCCTTCATGAAGGCCCCCAACTCGAAAACGAATTGTATTGCCAAGCGTACCAGGATCGGATACGTTGCAAAACCATAGCGCAGTGATTAGAGAGACTCTAACGATCTCCCGCCGCTGACGTACAGTTTGTTCGGACAAGCCATTCTTGATGAGGGAACGGATGAGAACCATGGTACGAATACGGAAGATGTGTCTTTGTATGGCTCTTCTGGGGACGGCTTCCACACTTTTCGCGGAAGTGGACCGGAATGCGGAAATCGACTCGCGGACGCTGGATCGATGGGCCGCCCCTTACCGCAACTGGCACTACTATCCCGACCATGTCCTGCCGCCAAACCCCGACAGCAGACTCGGTTTCACCATGACCGACTGCCCACTCGTGTGGCGGTTTGGGCAGACGTGGCGCATGTTCTACACAGGTTTTGACGGAGAAGGCTATCAGACGGCTGTCGCCGAAAGCAAGGACTTGGTCCACTGGGAGCCGAAAGGGCTTGCCATGGGGTACGGTAAGAAGGGCGCGTATGACCATGGCGGCGTGACGTTCGGGGGCATGCTGTTTGAATCTTACGACATTCGCGCGCCGCGCACCCCCAAGAAATGGAATGACAAGTATTGGGTCCTGTACGGTTGCTATCCACGTCAGGGTGGGTACGAGCTGCGGCCGGGTGCGGAAGGCGCGGCGTGGAGCGAGGATTGCGTGACCTGGCATCGTCTCTCGGAAGACCGGCCAACCCTCTCTATCGAAGGCGCGGCGGAG
>CAYTDF010000408.1:4840-5109 GCA_964436365.1 uncultured bacterium
ACCAACCGTGGCTCGTCGAACGTGACGGCCTCTTCTGGAACTTCTACAACGCCGCCAACGGAAGCGTCGAGCAGATGGGGCTGGCCACGTCCCCCAATCTGCGGGATTGGGCTCGTCACCCGAATAATCCTGTGGTGCGAAACCGCCCCGGGGGGTATGACGAACGCTTCTGCTCGGATGGGAAAGTGTATCGCGACGGGGATCACTGGATCATGATCTATTTCGGAGTCGGCCGGGGCGGTGCGCATATCATGGCGGCTTTTTCGCGG
>CAYTDF010000409.1:0-1797 GCA_964436365.1 uncultured bacterium
GCTGTTGGCATGATCTCTTGTTATTTACGTCTTGGTTTATAAACACGAGTAAGGGGGCCTAATTGAGATGTCCCAGCCAAACCCAGAGCGTCCCGACGCCCACCACACGCTACGTGAAGTTTTTGGGCACATCGTCCTCCCCGACGCCCGCGTGATGATCGAGGTCTACCAAGGGCGTTTCCGAGGCGTGGTCTCCTCCAGATTCCTCCGAACGGAGGAAAACGAGCTGTACGTGGGATACCCCGGACATGGCGGGCACCCGGTACCGTTACGCCGTGATACCGAAATCCAGCTCACAGCGAACACGGACGATGGTTTAGTCGTCCTTCAGGGCGTCATCGATCGTGTCGTGCAGGAGCCCGAACCGGTTCTCGTCATCCGGATTCCCGAAGCCGACAGTGTACGCATCACACAGCAGCGCCAGTTCGTACGAGCGGACATCGCCCTTCCCCTCACATACAGAGAACGCGCAGAAGGACACTACGCCGCATCGGTCGGTGCCGAGACCAGTAGTTTGTCGGGCAGCGGCGTGAGTTTCATATCCGAATCGAGGTTCGATCCCGGAGTTCACTGCGAACTCTCACTCGAATTACCTACTCACGGTTCTGTCCGAGCCGTGGGACGAGTGATCCGCTGTAATTCCGTACGTCAGGGACGGCGGAAGAGGTACGAGATCGCGGTGACGTTTATCGAGATTACGTTGCTCGACCAAGATGCCATCGTACAACACATCTTTCAGATCGAACGCAGTCTGGGAGACCCAAGCGAACTGTTGCTGAATTGAAAATTCGGCTGATGCCTCTCGGAACTTCTTTCCATCGGAAAGAACGAGTAATACGTGCACCAAAATGGGAAAGAGCTTCGGCGGCGAGGCCCGTACGAGACGAGACCCCGCCGCCAGGGATGGAAGCCGTGTTGAGCATCCACGACCTTCGGTGAAGGTCCTGAATGTTTTGAACCGCGAATCGCGGCTCGAATGACCGGCCGCTGGGCTACTTGGAGTCCATTCCGGCGGGCATCTCGTATCTCCTCGACGTCCCTTCCGGCCAAAAGAGCGTCGCCACGCTTCGTACCATATCGGCGGGGAATCCCCGGAAGCGTGCCGAGGCGATGAATGACGTTTCGGCTAGGCCTTGGTTCTTGAAGTAGTTCTTGAACCTCTTGGCCATTCGGTTGAGTCTGTCGAATGTAGTTGCTTGGCTCATTGGGCACCTCCATGTGCGCGAGATGGAAAAAACTGCCGTCTCGATTTAATCCACTTTATTAACAAAACACCTGTAACATACTTGAAACAAACAGGTTATTTCCAAAATAGAGAAACTCCGTATCTCTGTGTCACAAAGGATTAAGCAATTATCTTGCCAATACGGGAAGAAGAAGCCCAAACGCGACATGGTCTCAGTAGATGGGAACATACTGCCCGAAACGCTCTCCTATCGCACTCGGATCGAAGAGCGCTTCCGGTCTCTCATCCGAGTGCGCGTGCGGACGCTACGCCTGCCGTGTATGCCGTGAGGCTCTCGATTGGAAGCCGTAATAAGACTGAAACAGGGGCACTTACTTGCCCCCGCATCCCCCCTTCGCTATCTTCACCGGGTCTGGATTATCACTTCTTTGAGGGTTTCACCTTGTCACCAGCCGTTCCCATCGATTCCTTTTTTGACCAATCCGTACAGAGTTACTTCTTCAAGAAGCGTTACGCGTATTGGGATGTCGAAAAGGAAGATCAGAGCCAGAAAAAAGGGGTACCAAGCGGCCGCTTGGTCCGTGTCTACCTGAATGATCGCGTTCAGTGGC
>CAYTDF010000409.1:1807-4462 GCA_964436365.1 uncultured bacterium
TATGAGGAGGCCAAGAAAGCTTTCGCCAGCCTCGATGATGCCGATGAATCCGAAAGATCGTTCAAGTCGAGTCTTGAGAAGGCCCTTCAGGGTGAGAACACCGTTCTCGCAGACGAAATTCGGGTCACTCTGAACTTGGCGATCAGCACGCTACAGCAGCGTGTCGATGAGCGTCTTTTGGATGAGAAAGAGATAGAGCAACACACTACGGCGCTACGGCGGCATTTCGAAAATGCCGAGAGCAACATCGAAGAGCTGCTGGGTGTTGAACAAGAGATCACCAATAGAAAAACCGAAGACCCGGTCATGGGCAAGTACGAAGCCCTGATGGCCCAGCTACTCGTGTTCAAGAAACAGGGCGACATGGCTAGGGCTGCGATCATCGCGCAAGAACTCCAAAAAGGGAAGCAGCAATACGTGTTGCGAGCTCGCACTTTGGAGCCCCTCAAATATACGGCTAACTATCACCGACTCGATCTGCAGAAGATCAAGTCCAAAGTTCTGAGCGTCCAATGCCAGCTCTGCGAGCTTCGCGACTCGGTCGTCAAATTCGAGTTGCAGCGGTTGAAGGGGGATATGGACGAGCAGACCGATGAGGACGACCTGTGGGGCGATCTCGACGATCCGATTCACGACAGCGAGACCGATCCGAAGGTCGTCGAACTCCGTGACGAGCTTCGTTCGCTCCGCTCCGAAGCCAAGGTGGCGGCAAAGACCGTGGAGCAGGTCGACAGAGTTTGCCAATGGATCGAAGACGAGATCTTCCAGGACGAGCAATTACGTAATGCCACATTCAAACGCGGCGAGAAAGTGAAAAAGAGCCGCAGTAGCGCGCCGGAGAAGAAGGCTAAATCCGGCGGCATGGCCTACATGAACAGAAAGTGATCGTGAAGCGGACAGAGGGTGTTCGAACGTTCTACTCCCGAACTGCGAGTTCCTTTCCGGTCGCCGGTATTCTCCGCTCTAGAGCGTTTCTCGAAAGTTCTCTCCGGCAGCGCGCACGAAGTGCCCGCGAGGGCCGGATATTCGGCGTTTTCCAACCGAAAAGAGCTTTGGGGGAGATGTATTAAGTGTCCAGCATTCAAGAATGAGTGATCATGATTCGATCGTGTCTCTTCTGTTCTTTCGCCCTACTCATCGGCTGCCTTCCGGGCATCGTAGCGGCCAATCAACTGCTCATCCCCATGGACGAGAGCCAAAGTAACCATTTGCGAGCCTACGGTCTGGCCTATTGGGCGCTGCAAAGCCCACGGCGCATCCCTGTCGAGTGGCTTCTCAACTATCGTGGCGGGAGTTTCCTTATTGCGGAAACGGCGCAATCCCAGACACAGGCCAGGCGAATGGGGGTCTCGACTGCGGTTGTCTCTCCGGCCGAGATTGAACGTATTCACGCGGCAATTGCGAAGGAGAATATGGAGGTCATTCTCCTCGAAAAAGCACCGGAAGTGGCCGTCTACACGCCTCCGGGCAAGGAACCTTGGGACGATGCGGTTACCCTGGCATTGGCGTACGCCGAGATCCCCTACGAAACACTCTGGGATGACGAGGTTCTCGCCGGGAAACTCCAGAAGTACGATTGGCTACACCTCCACCACGAAGACTTTACCGGTCAATATGGGAAGTTCTATAAGAACTTCCGTCACATGGCTTGGTACCAGGAACAGGTTCGCCTCTCCAAAGAAGCGGCCCAACGCTCCGGCTTCGTCACCGTAGGCAAGCACAAATCGGCCGTTGCCGCCCGGACATGCGAATACGTAGGCGATGGCGGTTTTCTGTTCGCCATGTGTGCCGCGACAGACACGCTGGATATTGCCCGCGCGGCGGCGGGGCACGACATTATCCCGCAAGCGATCAACAACACACCCATCGATGCCGGTGTTCAGGATGCACTCGACTTCACTCGAACCTTGTCGTTTCGGAACTTTGAACTGGTGACCGATCCTACCGTGTACGAATTCTCCAACATCGATACATCACCGAATCCTCTAACACGGGGGACGCGCTACAAATCGCCGACATTCGATCTCTTCGAGTTCTCCGCCAAATTCGACCCCGTCCCCACCATGCTCACCCAATGTCATGTGAGAAGGATCCACGACTTCTTGGGGCAAACAACTGCCTTCCGGAGCGGTAAACTCAAACCGTACGTAACCGTGCTGGGTGATTTTCCCGGCCAGGGCGCCGTGAAATACATCCACGGCGTCTACGGCGAGGGATCGTTCACGTTCTTGGGCGGTCACGATCCCGAAGATCGGGAACACCACGTCGGCGAAAAGCCGACGGATCTGTCGCAGCACCCCAACTCACCCGGATATCGACTGATCCTGAACAACATTCTCTTCCCCGCGGCAAAACGGAAGAAACAGAAGACTTAGGTTCCCATCGTGGCCGATGACACTTCCCTTCCCCTCACGACTACGCATGAACCGCCAAGAGGTGCCTCCTGGTTGAACCGGATCCCTTGGACCTACGCGGCCCGCCGCCTCCTGGCCTCGTTACCCATCTGCGTGGGCGTAAGCCTTTTCACGTTCCTGTTGATCCGTTTGATCCCAGGTGACCCGGCAGTCGTGATGCTCGGAGAACATGCCTCCGATCCGGCGGCCCTCCAGCAAATGCGTGAAGAGATGGGCCTAAACCACCCTGTCCCCATTCAAT
>CAYTDF010000409.1:4472-5108 GCA_964436365.1 uncultured bacterium
CAATACGGAATGTTCCTCGTCAAGGCCGTACAAGGCGACCTCGGCCGTTCTTTGAGAACGGAAAAACCGGTAATGGAAGACATGCTGGCTCATTTCCCCGCGACGTTGGAACTTGCGCTCGGGGGAATGGTCTTCGCACTCCTGATCGGCTTATGCTCCGGTACGTTGGCCGGATTCAGCCGGTCGCGAGTCGTCGATACCGTCTCCATGGTGCTAGCCCTGATCGGTGTCTCCGTGCCGATCTTCTGGCTCGGGTTGCAGCTGATCTCGTGGTTTTCGGTTGCGTTGCCATGGTTTCCGATCAGTGGCCGTACGAACACGCTCATATCCGCGGAGCAGCCTGCGGTTCGAACCGGAATGCTGACGCTCGACTCCATCCTGGCCGGGCGATTCGACTCGCTCATGGACGCCCTGCGGCATCTAGTCTTGCCAAGTGTGACCCTCGGTCTGATCATGTCGGCCATGATTGCCCGCATGACCCGCTCGTCCATCCGGGACGTGCTCGAGCAACCGTACATCCACGCCGCACGCGCCCGGGGCATTTCCGGAAGACGTCTATTTCATCACGCATTTAGCAATGCCCTGATTCCCGTGATCACGGTCATCGGTCTACAGCTGGGTGCGCTGCTGTCCGGG
>CAYTDF010000410.1:0-1956 GCA_964436365.1 uncultured bacterium
CCTCGCCGTGCAGATTCTCAAACAGGCGACGCGACTCCAGACGGCCTTCAAGGCCGCACTCTATCTACCCGGCGTAATCGGCTTTGTCGTGAGCGCCGCCATCATCAAGTGGTTCTTTCACAGCGGTGACGGTTTCGCAAACGGGCTCTTGCAGACTCTCGGCTATCCAAGTCAGAACTGGTTCGGCGACCCGAACTTGGCCATGCCCGTTCTCATCGCCTTCACGTGGCTCACCGCGAACGGTGTCGGCGTCATTGTCTATTGCGCCTCGATCGGCAACATCCCCCGAACGTATTACGAAGTCGCGGAGATCGACGGCGCTTCCAACTGGAAGGCGTTCTTCTGCATCACTTGGCCGTTGGCCAAGCCGACGACGATTTACGTGGCGATCATCGGGTTGATCGGAGCGTTTCAGGTCTTCGCCCCGGCCATGCTGATAACGGCCGGAGGACCTTTGAAAACAACTTACTTTGTCAATTACCACATTTATCGAACCTTTTACTACGACAGCGATTTCGCCATGGCTTCGGCAATGTCGGTCATGCTGATGATCGTGATCGTGGCCGTCTCTATCATCAATTACCGATTCCTAGCCACAGATGTGGAGTATTAGATGTCGCCCGAGAAGGATGCCCCATTCGTTTCCCGCTTTGGCGGTTTGACCGTGCTCCTTCTCTACACGGGCCTGTCACTGCTTTCGCTCTACATCATGGGCGTCAGCAGTCTGACCCACATCGGCACGTCGTTCGAAATGAGCGACGTCGACTGGTACCCACGGGATTGGGCATTCGATAACTTCTCGAAGTTCTTCGAAATCACACGAGGCGCGGCGTGGCTCTGGTTCCGAAATAGCCTGATCGTCTCGGCGGTGCCAACAGCGTTCAGCATTCTCTTCGGCTCCATGGCCGGTTACGCCTTGGCCAAGCTCGAATTCCCAGGCAGAAACCTCATTTTCTGGTGCATCATCGGCGTGTTGGCCATCCCCGCGTTTGTCACGCTGATCCCCCTCTATCAAATGATGTTTCAGTTCGGCTGGTTCGACACTTACTACGCACTCATCGTTCCCAGGATGGCCGGTTTGGGGAGTATCTTTCTGTTCAAACAGTATATGAGCACACTGCCCAAGGACATGATGGAGGCCGCGCGCATCGACGGCGCATCCGAAGGTCTTATCTTCAGCCAGATCGTGTGGCCGATGGCCCGGCCGGTCTTGGCGGTGATGTTTCTTCTCGAATTCGTTATGGGCTGGGGTGATTATTTCTGGCCCTACCTGGTCACGAACTCGCCCAATCTGATGACCGTGCAGGTGGGCTTGATGTCGATTATCGGCGTCGATCAGGGAACTGTTCAGCCGCACGACTACGGCGTGATCATGGCCGGAGCACTGATGGCCAGCCTCCCAGTGATACTCCTTTTCATCATGCTACAACGCCATTTCGTACGGGGGCTCACCATCGGAGCGGTGAAAGGTTAGAGCTATGAAAAACACGATCATCGTCGTTCTCGTAATCGCTTTGCTGGTGAGCTGGCTGGGATTCATGACCTGGCTGGAACGGCCGCTGGGCCTTTCCGGCGGAGGTCCAGCCGACGCACGCGTCGACGTAGTGCATGTATGGCTAAACGAACTTCTCGGCTCGCCCGATGAATCGTATTACTATGAACTAGCCGACTGCTGGAACGCGACGAATCCCCACGTGCAGATCAAAATGGCCGTGATGAGCCACGCGGGGTACGAGAGCAAACTGCGTGTAGCCATCGCCAGCGGGCAGCCCCCCGATGTCTGCCAGGGCGGGCTCGAAGTCGCCGAACCGCTACAGTACAGCGGCAAGACTTCGAGTGCGGCCGTGGAGATCCCGGAGGATATCTATGACGCCGAGTGGCTGGAGGGCATGGGTCCCCTGGTCACGCAAGCGGCGGCGCGCGGGGTGGCGGAAGGCCGCGTGATGACTCCCCTTT
>CAYTDF010000410.1:1966-5104 GCA_964436365.1 uncultured bacterium
AAGCGGCGGCGCGCGATGGGAAACTGTTTGTCTTCCCTCTCTATCGCTACCTGTACGGCGGATTCCTAATGGTCAATCGGACCCTGTTGCTGGAAGCGGGATTCGACGACGAAGTCATCCGCCGGGATGGCTGGACATTCGAGCAGTTCCGTCAGGCATGTAAGAGCATGACCAAGGATCTCGATGGCGATGGGACAACGGATGTATGGGGATTCGGCGCATCACTCAAGAATCTGGAACAGCTACTCGATATCGAATTCGGTCCCGGGATTTGGGGTAAAGATGCCGCGCGCCGCTGTCTGCTCGGTTACGACGAGAAGACCCAGCGCTGGGGAAGGCATCCCGATTTGAGCGAAGATGCCATCTACCAAGCGTTCTCGCTCTTCCATCAACTTTATAATGTGGACAAGACATGGAATCCGAAGACACTCTCGACAACTATTTTCGAGCTTCACGACGAGGTGGATGTGCATCAACGGTTGGGCATGGCGTTTTGTTCGGTGCCTTGGATGCCCAAGATGCGCAAAGAGACGTGGGATTTAGAAGTCCGGCAGGGTGTGGAAAAACCGCATCCTTTCCCAGACTTGACCGCGGTTTGGATGCCGACCCTCCGGGCCGGTGACCGGCCCAGCCCCATCGGCGGCGTGTATGGCCTCAGTGTTCTCAAGCAGGAGTCCTACAAGGGCGACGCCCACACGCGGAACGCGTGCCGAGTCGCGCTGTACCTCACCCACCCGGTGCATCTGGCTCGCTCGCAGCTCCGGTCGTTCAGGCATCTTCCGCCCGACCCCCAACGCTTCGGCGCGATCTTCCCCGAGTTGATCGATCTCGAGGATCCGTGGGTCCAGTTTTATAACGAGGCGGTCGATTCCGGATATTGGCACACGCGCGTCGCCCAGTTTTCGGACACGCCCGACCTGCCCGCCTTCCAGCAAGTGCTGCTCGAAAAGACGAATTGGCTGCGCAGAGAGGGGCTCGTTCATCTCGAAGAGGTCATCTATGAGAAGACGACACCGCGTGAAGCGGCGAAACGTTTCTACACGGAACTGAAAGAGGTTGTCGACAAGACCTACGAGAAAATAGAGCCACAGAGCGATTAGACCGCGCAAGAACGAACGGCGTCCGCAGGAGCAAATCATGAAGATCGAACGTATCGAGGCCTTCCCCGTCGAATACCCAACGGTCGGCCGTTTCAAATTCCTCGAGGGGCCGAAAGGCGAGCCACTTGGACGGCGGACGGTCTTGGTGAAGATCACGGCGAACGACGGGAGCGTGGGATGGGGCGAGAGCGCGCAGAGCCACACCTGGAGCTATGAAACGCTGGAATCCGTGCTCACGACAATACGCCTGTATCTCACTCCCGTGCTCGAAGGCCGCGACGCCTTGGACATTGTGGGGGCACACCAAGCCATGGACCGGATCATCCGTCCCGGTTTCTCGACCGGAATGCCGATCTGCAAGGCGGGCGTGGATATGGCACTGCACGATCTCTGTTGCCGCAAGATGGATATCTCCCTGCCCCGTTTCTGGGGCCGTGCCGAAGGTGGATCGGTTTTGCTGAGTTGGACTGTCAATCCGGTCTCGCTGGATCAGCTGGACGCGTCGATCGACGAAGGGTTTCAACGCGGGTACCGAAATTTCAACTTGAAGGTCGCCCCCGATCCGGCCTTCGATCTCGAACTCTGCCGACGAGTGAAGGAGCGCGCACCCGACGGTTTTCTTTGGGCGGACGCCAATGGGGGATACGATCTGGCTACGGCCCTATCGGTCGCCCCCCAGATGGCGGATGTGGGCGTCGATGTTCTCGAAGCGCCGCTCCCCCCGAACCATCTATCCGGGTATCGCCGTCTGTGCCGCCAGGGCGCACTCCCAATCACCATGGACGAGGGCGTCGTTTCACCTCGAGACCTGATCGAATTTATACGGTTGGAGATGCTCGACGGTCTGACCGTCAAGCCCGCCCGCTGCGGCGGGTTGTGGTCGACGAGACGGCAGATCGAAATCGTCCAAGATGCCGGTCTGTTTGTGCTGGGCAGCGGTCTCACCGAGCCCGACATCGCTCTCTGCGCATCGCTGGCCGTTTTCGGCGCTTTTGGTCTGACGCGCCCCGCCGCGCTAAACGGTCCTCAGTTTCTCGCGGACAGCGTTATCGAGGAACCGCTAAAACCGCAAGACGGGAGACTTCCGGTCCCCAAAGGCCCCGGTCTCGGCATAACCGTTTCTGAAGAAAAACTGCGTACCCTCACCATCGAAATGTGAGGTTTCTTCATACATTCAATGGTATCTCCGAAGAGTTTCTTCCGATTGGAAACGCAAAGCGCCCGACACTCGCGGGCACTTCGTGCGCGCTCACGGAAGAACTCTCGAGAGACGCTCTAGTTGGGAGTTTTCAATGCAACGACGCCTATCCATATTCGGATTCCTCGTATCGGTGACGGTGAGTGGCCTCCTCGGGGTCTCAATGTACTCCGCAGCCGCCGCACCGGGCGACTGGCCCGAACCGCGACAGAATCCTCACCTCACCGCCATCCAACCCCTGCCGGGCGCGATGCTGAAACCACCTGTGATTCTGGCGAAGATTGAGGTCTCGCAACACCGGCCCGCGATGACACAGATCCCTTCACCGGACGGATCGGAAACATGGGGGCTGTGTGTGGTCGGCGGCGCTCTGCGTTGTTTCGACACAAAGGGAGAAGAGAAGTGGGTCGCACATCCACCAGGCCTGAACTTCGGAAATGTTGTGACCGAGGCAGGCGATCTCGATGGAGACGGCCGTACGGAAATCGCAATCAAGGCGGGCCGTCCCGCGGAACCCTACAGTGCGGCAGCACTGGTTTCAGGCGAGACTGGCAAACTCCTGTGGCAGTACGACGTCGAGCCTATGTCCTACTCGTGGGATTTGCATGTCGATCATTTCTTCCCAGGCAGCGTGTCGAAGCAGCTGGTTGTCCTGATGCAGGGCTATCCGCCAGATAAAGATAATGGGTATATCGTATTATTCGATTTCAAAACACCCGGTGAACGGCCGACACAAGTGTGGCGCTACGATTTCCATCAATACACATGCTATCCACCGGTGATGCGCGTGGACCTGGAGGGCGACGGCGTCGACGAACTCGCGATCGTCACCCACAGCCA
>CAYTDF010000411.1:0-3068 GCA_964436365.1 uncultured bacterium
TGGTGGGATTTATCGTTTTCTCGATGATTATGCCGATCTTTAACTTGAGTTCCGCGTTGGGCGGTTGAGGTTGGCCGAACGGACGGGTGGTTGAGATGAGACCAATCCGGATGAGAGAAATGGCAATCCGTGAGGAAGAAGGAGTATGAGCGTTATGAAAATCAAAGCAAGAAGGCAAACCCGGAGAGCTGGTTTCACCTTGGTCGAGCTGCTGCTGGTTATCACTATCATCGGCATTCTCGCTGGGGCGGTCGTGGTGAAGTTCCGTGGCGTGGCGCGCGAAGGCCGACATTGCGGCGTTGGAAGTGGCGATCACCACCTTCGAGATCGATACCGGCGACATTCCTTCGAACGAAGAAGGGTTAGAGGCGCTGATTCAGGATCCTGGAGTCGACGGTTGGCGGAGTGGCGGCTACCTCAAGAAGAAGAGTTTCAGAGACCCTTGGAGCGAAGAGTACATCTACCGGTCGCCCGGCGAGCGTAACGATGACTACGATCTCTTCTCCATGGGAAAAGACAGACAAGAAGGCACCGAAGACGATGTCGGCAACTGGGAAGAAGAAGACGAATACTAGAGCCGTTGACGAGGGCTCCGGATAGAGACTGCCATGCGTGCACGGATAGAAACGCGGAGAGATGGGTTCACGCTTCTCGAACTGGTGATGGTCATCTTGGTGCTGGCCATCGTCACCGTGGGCGCTGTGCCCCAACTCCGCGGTTTGTACCGGCATTCGGAACTTGCGCGCGCGGTTACCGGAATGGTCGAACTCCTCAACTACGCCCATCAACGAGCGGTGCTGGAGCAACAACCGCAGGTCGTTCTCCTCGATGTGAAAAAGGGCCGGTATTGGATGGAGGCACTCGACGAAGAACGGGCGAAGAAGCGCAAGGGACGAGCGAGCTTACGGAACTCGTCCCGGAGACGGAAGAACGTGACGAAACTGAGTGGCGGGTTCCCGGAAGGCTACGAAATCGCCTACTGCTACCTGCCACTCACGGATGAGGAGATTCGTCGGGAAGAAGCGCGCTTGACATTCTACCCGGATGGTTCTTGCGACGGTCTGCATGTTACGGTTGCGAAGTTCGGTTTTTCCGACCACAACAAAGATATGTATCTATTCATAAACATGGATGGTAATACCGGCAAGATCAAGATGAAAGAGAGCGAGGAAGCGGAGGACGCCTACGATTTCTATCTCGGGTATTGGACCGAGGTTGAAGAAGAGGAGAAGAACGGCTGAGGCGTTCGGCTGAATGACGATGAAGCACGACACGGATCATCGCATAGCGTTGAAGGTTTCCCTCCCGGACAAAAGACGGAGGGGGGGGAAGGGGTATGTCCTTCTCGAGGTCCTGTTGGCGATGACCATCATGGCCGTCTCGGGTGCGGTGATCGTGCAGAGCATGCGTTTGTGTCTCGAACACAGCCTTGTGGCCGAGGGATACACCGCCGCGCTCTATCTGACCCAGAGCCGAATGTTGGAACTGGAGATGGAACATAGCGGAGCGCTGGATGCGCCATTGGGGCGAGACGCCGGCACATTTGAATATCTTGGCCGTAAGGAATTCCTCTGGGAATCGTTTGTGGAATACGATCGCGACCGTGGGGCCTACCACCTGAAGGTGACCACGTATTGGCCCCATAAAGGATCGACGTTGCGATTTGGGCTCGAAACGCTGATTCCAGTCGGCCGTGTCAACAAGGATCTGTTGCGATGAACCATCGACGCGCGACAACGGTTTGCCTGAGACGTATCCGCAGCGGTGCGGATGGCGGGTTTACGCTGCTTGAACTTATTTTGGCGACGATCGTACTCGTTCTGGTCATGGGCAGTGTTTACACGATGATGAACGTTGGTATCTACGCGCTTAAAGCGGGTGAGAAAAATCTCGACCTCTACCAAAACGCGAGAGTTGGGCTCGCCCGCCTGCAACACGAACTTCGAAACGCTATTTCACCAGAGTCGCAGTGGAAGCCCGGCAACGATTTCATTGAGGATGAGGCGGTCGAGGCCATGGATTACGGAATGCTCGTCCAAGAGGAGGATTTGGGCGAAATCGTGTTCCGTGGGAGTGAAGCCGAAGTCTCTTTCTCCCGAAAGATGTATGCCCGGCTGGAAGCGTTGGAGCGGAGCGAATCCTCCACGAAAGAGACAGGTCTCGATATTCAGGAGTGCCGGTTCTTCTTCGATGAAAAGCGCCGTCAGATCCGGCTGGAGATTGTCCGGCACCTGACGGAGGTTCGGCGGGCCGAGTGGCACTGGGCTCAGCAGTATCATCTGGATTTGAGTGGAATCGTCGCTTACGGAGACAATCTGAACGAACGCTCCCGTTACCGAAGAGTCAATCCCGAGTTCGATTTCCTCCTGGATGAACTTGTTGGCGACGTCGGGTGGGACGGCGCTCAGTTCGCATACGTGAACGACGTCAAGGAATTCAAACTGGGGTATCTGGGTGACGAGGGGTGGGTGAGTTCCTGGGAATCTCGCACATTGATTCGAGAAGCGATTCCGGGAAGATCGCTCGACGACCCAGACTTCAATATAAGTACAGATTTAATAAAACGTGAATTGGGTATGCCTTCCGCCGTTTCGATCGCCCTGGTGATGACGAACGGCGAACGGCTTGTGGCGCTGACCGAGATTCCTTCCAGTTCTCGAAACATGCCGGGCGCGAAGGCGCATCTGCGGGGCCTCATCGGCCAACCCGCCGCGCCGAAATCACCGGCCCAGCCCGGTCCCGCTCAGCCTTCAGGGGCGGGTGGGGTGGGAAATCCTCCGGTAAATCTTCCGCCTATCTTGGGCGGGGGCCGGAACGAAACACAGTCGGCTAGCCCATGAGCGGAGAGAAACGGATGCGACGCGCACGGGACCCGTACCGAGAGAACGGCTTCGCCATCGTGATTGTGCTGTGGATCGTCATGATCCTCTCCGCGCTGACGATGACATTCGCCACGCGTGCGCGGATGGATATGAAGATGCTGAAGTTCCAACAGGACACGGCTCGTGCCGATGGGATCGCCCGGGCGGGACTACGCCAAGCGATGGTTCTATTGCGTGAGGATGCTC
>CAYTDF010000411.1:3078-5093 GCA_964436365.1 uncultured bacterium
GGTTTCCGTACGACGGAGGCAACGAGGCCTGGGCGTACAACCCCGACCTCTACGACGATGTGGAGTTCGGCGGAGGGACCTTCACAGTGACTGTCCGGGACGAGAGCGGAAAACTGCCGGTCAACAACGGGAATATGACCCAGGAGGTGATCGCCGCTCTTCTGACGCAGATCGGCGTTGACGATGAAGACGATGCGCTGACGCTGGCCGGAGCGATCGTCGACTGGAGGGATGGTGACGAGGCCCCATCGGAAGGCGGCGGAGACGACCGCAAGATGGGGGAACACGATACCGAGACACTCTTCTACAATGCCGATCTCCGAGATCGCGATCTCGAGAGCGAGGTGCCGGAATACGTCCCCAAGAACAAACCGTTCAGCTCGCTCGAAGAACTGATGCTGGTCTGGGGAATCACCCCCTCGCTCTACTTCGGAGAAGACGTGAATCGGAACTTCGATCTGGATCGAAACGAAAACGACGGCGACCGTTCCTGGCCACCCGACGACAAGAACGGCGAACTCGCTCTCGGTCTCAAGAATTACATGACGACCTATTCGAACGCGCTCAATCTGAACACCGCCTCGCCGGAGATTTACTACGCGCTTTTGTACCCTCAGTACGGTGACGACGCGGTCCGCATGGCTCGGGATCTCGACCGGTACCGCAATGGCTCCGATGGAGATCAATACACGGACGACGACCAAATGATGCGGACCGCCAACGATTCGGACGGCGACAGTATGCACTTCGATCGTGCGGGACGTGTAGAACTGCCTGTGCTCGACTCTATGCTGAAGAAGGGAGGCGTTGTCGCCTCCAACGTGTTTGAAGTCACCGTTCTGGCCGAGTACAAGGATGTCCAGCGCGGACTCCGCGCCGTGGTGGCGAGAGCTTTTATCGAGGAAGAGAGACTGCCGTTGTTTGGGGAAGATACGAATGATCCCCTGGATATGGAGCAAGTCGACTTGACCATTTTGGAATACGAAACATTGCGCGATGCGCAAGATCGGTATTTTGGCCAGAGCAGCAAGAAGCGACGCGGTCGCGGACGGCGCCGGAGATAAACCGGATGAAATCGGGAGTAACGGAAGACGATGGCTCGACAGCAAATGGATCGTGACGGGAAGCCAGTCAAACTGGGACGCGGCAAGCGTTGGGCCACCGCGATCGATCTCGGAACATACTCGGTGAAAGTGGCGAGTGTCGGCACCGACGACGATGGGCATCTCATCGTTCGGCGAGCCGTCGCGGAACCGCTGCCACCGCTAGAGGACGATGGAATACTGCCCGGTGATGGCGCGCTGACCCAACGGCGAAGCGAGGCCTTGCGGAAGGCGCTTGCGCGTCACGGCACTCCCAAGGGCCGTCTGGTGGTGGGGCTGTCGCGCTCGCTCTCGACTGTGCGCTATATCACCCTCCCGTCGGTGGATCCCGACGAGATTCGCACCATGCTCTTCTACGACATCGAGCGGCACGTCCCGTTTCCTGTGGAGGCGCTGGAAATCGACTTCGAAGTTGTCCGGCAAAACGGCGAACGAGAGACGCTCATCATGATGGTCAGCGCGCTCCGCGAAGAGATACTCGCCCAGCTGGATATCTGTGCCGAAGCGGGATTGCGGCCCGACGCCGTGGACATCGACATCCTGGGATCTTGCGCCGCCTATGGGTGGGGAGTAGGACCCGAGGCTTCGGAAGTTGTGCTCGATCTTGGGCGGGACAGCGTCAAGATCGGCATCCTGACCCAAGGAACCGTCCTTTTCAGCCGTAGCCTGCCCGTTGCCGAAAGCCGTCTGCTCGAACTGTTCCCGGATGCCGCGGGGTGGGACGATCTGAAGACGCGTTTCAGTACGTTGGCGTCTCTTCCGCCTCACGAGCGGGCCGGGATCGAAAGTTGGTTCGACAAACTCTCGACCGAGGTGATGCGCTCGGTGGCTTCATTCCGCTGTGAGCCGTACGGGCAACCCGTCAACGGCCTGATTCTATGTGGCGGTGCGGGCTACCTCCCGCCCGGACCC
>CAYTDF010000412.1:0-1578 GCA_964436365.1 uncultured bacterium
GTTCACATGCAAGGATCGATCGTCGGCGTGCGAAACGAGCCTCGCCAGATCGACGCCGTCATTCCGTTCCCAGCTCACGGCGATTGAATGCGGGTGAGGTTCGAATCGTCCCTGTAACCGGCCACCGAGAGCGGCCGCGATCAGCTCGTTGCGCCCGATGCCATTCTGATTGTCTGTGTGTGTCATCGCTTCCGTGATGCCAAAAAGGGTATTGCGATCGAATGCACGTACGTGATTCATCATGCGCTGCGCCAACGCTCTGCGGTTCTCTAGAATGTAGGGCAGGGGTTTCTTCGTTTGCCCCCAGTACCATTCAATATGTGTCTTAGAGTAGTTGCGTATCTCGGCCTCCAGACACTCGACCAATCGGCTCTCGTCTCGGTCGGAAGAAAGCCCTGTCAGAGGAGGAAGTCCTTCTTGAGCCCGTTCTGCGTCTGTGGCCGCCACTCGTTCTGTGTAGCGCTCCGATGTACGCAGTTCTCGCTCAAACACTTGTGGATCGCCGAGCGCATAGGCTGGCATGAGGCCTCGGCTGGTGATGAAATCTGAGATGTGCAGAGGGTCGATGGGGTAGAAGTCACAATACCCATCGGCATAAATCCCCATGGCCTCCAGCCCCTCATAGAACCGCAACCAGGCTTTACGCGCAATTTCGTCGCCAAGTAGCGGTAGGCTGGCATAGCCCAAAGGGATGAAACTATCGTCGTTCGCTCCGCCCCAAAACGTCCCGTCGGGGCGTTGGCGTTGTGCGATCCAATGAGCGGCCTTTCGATTGACTTTGTACAATTCGCGTTCCCACAAGGCCCACGCCGGTGTGTTGGGGGGCGCTTCAAGCAGCATTGGCTCGCGGACACCGTCGTCCGGCAGGTTCTGAGAGCGTCCTCGTTCAACCGTCAGTGTTCGATAGATCTTCGCGATGGGATGAGTGGGATCGTGCCGCAGCACGGCCTGCGGTGGGTAAACCATGTCGTAGGGGCCGCCGAAATGGCTCCATTGTTGAAGGTCGATCTTCTCACCTGTGAAGAGCCACGGTTTGTAGTTGTATTCCTTCATATATTGCATGCGAGCGGGATGAAGCTCGTGTTTCGCGTATTCGACGAGAGATTTTGCTCTGTTCGCAGAGTGGAAAAGCGTGAGGGTGGAGGGTGCGTCCGTATCTCCAACGATCAGTTCTCCCCCGTGCGCCAACATCACCTCCACCAGCAAGCGATCTTCGCTGGCTAGCATCAGATCGATCGTGTCCATCGTGACGGCGACGAGTTCCGGCTTCCCGGCCGCTGAGAACTCCAACCGGAGGCAGGTCTGCGCCCAGAACCGCGACGGGTTCGCTGGATCGCGAAGTCGTATCCACAGGTAGTCGGTCTTTGCCGCTGGTGCGATCAGCAATCGGAGGTCGATTGAATCGATGGCTGTGTCGGGCAGCAGATCCGGGCTGAGCAGATGGACGGAGTCCAGCGATCCGAGTCGCACTCGACTCGGTGGCGATGTGGCTGGATCACTCAGAATCACAGTTCTGTCTCGGCCACCCATACACTTCGTCATCGCCGCATCATAGCGTGGGGTGCGCGTTGTACCGGT
>CAYTDF010000412.1:1588-2978 GCA_964436365.1 uncultured bacterium
GGAGTCTCTGACCGCCGGAGGGGGGCGTCGACGATTTGGCAACGGTGCGCGCGTTCCAAAGGTGCATCTCGTGGATGCGGGTGGATCCCGACAGCGGGATGTTTGCGCTCCCTTCCAAACCTTGTGGCGATCCATTGCCGGTCACGAGAGGTATACGCATCGCTCTTGCGTTATTCGTATCTATTCTCTTTGAATAGAAAAACGAATCATACGCGTTCAAGTCGAATAGCTCTTTTCCAGTCTCGAGTTGATTCGGTGGGCCTACGATCGATCTTAGCCCATCGAGAACACCTTCGAAGGCGATGTAGTTGGGTGCGTCGCTATCTGGGAGTTCAAGATCCACTTTGGTACCGTGGAAATCGGCATCGCCCAAGATAAACGTGAACAGTCGATAGGGGTGTGGCCAAGCCAGTTCGTATCGACCGTCCAGAACCCACCAGGCCGGTATTTGACCGTCGTGGCAGTCTTTGACCTGGGTCTGCTTGAGGATCAGCCGTTCGTTGCCTGGAGAGAATGTCGGCAGTTCGAGGTTATCGAGGTCGGCGTATGTGGCCAGGAGCCGCCCTCGCGCATCCGGTTCGAGCATCGGTGGCGCCGCTGCCGCGGATGTCTCTACCTTGTTTTCCAGAAAAAGTGATTGTATCGCATCTTCCGGCAGAGGCCGGTCGAAGATGTAAAGCTCGTCATAAAGCGACTCGGGGAGAAAGGGACTGAACAAGCCGGGGTGCGCTGTTCCCCACCATGCGTCGTTTCCCCACGTCGTTCCGGCCAGAACTCCGTTGTGGTAGAGTTTGAAGCCGTAGGCATGATCGTACACGACGGCGATGTGTTGCCATTCGTTATTCTGCCAAGTTGGCTTCTCCGCTGTGACCCGGTGGTAGCGATATTGGAGATCGCGCATAAAAGCGCTGAGTTTGCCTTCCTCGTCGACCTCAATAGAGAACAGATCTCGCTCCATTCGGCCCCAGGCCACGCTGCCCTGCATGAACACGACTCCGGGATGCAGTGCGTCGGTCTTGACCCAGAATGCGACCGTTCCGCTGTCTCCGTGAAATGCTTTCGTACCCCAATAGTGCGGTTTTCTATGCCATTCGCCCCACATGACAGATACGATCAGATCGCAATCCAGCCCCGACTCGTTCCATGTGCCTTGTGAAATGGGGCTACCGTCTTGGATGTGGAGAGCCTGGCCAAACCTACCCGGCGCAATCGCCAGACTCCGAGTTCGCAAACCGTCCCGTCCCATGGGTGCATACTTCTTCGCTTGAGAGACAAAATCCGCAAGTAGTTCGTCTTCGCTCTCAAAACCGAGATGGAGTGTCTGGCTGGCGAAACGCCCCTCCGGTCCGTCGGACTCCGCGGACAGAACAGGGATGGCACCCCCTACGAG
>CAYTDF010000412.1:2988-5081 GCA_964436365.1 uncultured bacterium
ACGGCGAGTAAGCGATACGTTCGTAATTTCATGATGAAGATAATAACCTCTCTCACGGATTGCAGAATCGGGTCTATGGATGTTACAACCAGGGCACCGCAGTGCTCGCCGGTGGTTCGGCTCTTCGACCAAGACGTGCTTGCCGGCTCGAACGGGTTCGCTCTCTTATTGTTCCCATCCGGCGTGGCTTTTCGGAAGCCGCCAGTACGCCTTCGATTGAGTGGATTCCAAACTTCTATTTGCCAAGAGGTACGTTCGCATGATTGAGATCGACGCAGGCTGGTTTCCCCTTGACACCCTGTTGACTCACAGCCCGCACGCGAAGTCTGTTCTTCCCGGACTGCAAGATCCAAGCCCACCGTTCGCCGACCTTTTTCCAGCCCGTGTCATCCACATCCACTTCGAAGTGGCTGAAATTGGGGGTATAGGTCTCGAAATGAAGGTATAGGCGGTCGTTTCCGTAGCCTGACGTCGCGTCCACATGGACTTTATTCAGGTCCGGCCACATATCGCGCGGCCGATCGGTATGCCCGGAGTATTGGCGTTTCCTTGGTGTCCGCTCGTCGTACCAGTTGATATAGCCATCCCACGACCACCAGGTCTTTCCGTGCGCAAGCGGACGTGGATAAGGTTTTTCGTACCAGTTGTTGCGAGGGACCATCCGTACGAACGCTGCGAGCGTAAGTCCATTCCACGGTGACATATGCAGGCTAAGAGACCCCTGTTTGACAGAGAACTCGTCGTCCATCATGCCCCCAACGCTTAACATATCGTTCATCCAATCGATGGGGCGATCGGGATAGTATTTGTCGAGGTATCGTCGGTGCAGCTCGAGCATGCTCAACGGTTCGGCTGTGTCGATATCGTAGACATAATGATTGATGGAACTTGCATCGAGGTAGATCCACTTCCCATACTCGTCGTTCCAAACCTCGCAGGTCTCATGAGAGACGATATTGACTAACCGAGCTTGCCAGCCGTAGGCCATACACATCCCAGCGAGCACGTTATTGAGCTGGATGCACATTCCACCGGAGCCGTTCTTGTTGATCCGATCCAGGATGCTCAATGCGTCCCAACCGGGATATTCCGGGATGGGAGTGGTGTTGTTCCAGCGTTTCGTGGCGTGGTCGAGGATTCTGACTTGGGCGTTGAACTGCGTGCGACTCTCACCAACGACTTCGTCCAAACTTTCGCGAAGACGGAGTTCCGCAAACTCGGGCCGATCGGCTTTTTCCCACTCCCAACCGATGGATGAGTACTGGATCGAAGGGTTATCGCACTGGACCACATGGATGTTCTTCGGCAGAGGGGCGTTGTCCTTCACTGTGGCGTCGACACGAACCGAATGGACGACGGGCGTGTGGAGTGGGTTGGCTGTAGACAGTACGGTCTTGAGCTGAACGTAGCGCCTGTTGAGGGCATCCCCGTCGATTTCGAAATCGAGCGATGCACCTTCGCCTATCTTGTCGTAAGAGCTCCAGTCTTCGCTGTAGGGACCCGGGTGGGTGCTCTTGCGCAGATAGTATTCGATCTGGGTATCCTGCGGTGTCGCACCGTCGGTTCGAATCTGCATCGTGACAATATTGCGGTTGGGCACGATAAAGTCGCCGGAATCCCCTTTCCACAGGTCAATGACCGGAGTTTCCAGCGAACCGGTTTCTAGGTATCGATCGAGACTGAGCCGAATCGTGTATTCGGCGAGAGTATCTTTATCGGGGCCAAAAGGACTCTGTTTCCAGGTTCGGCCGCCGTTTGTCGATTTGTAGGAGGTCTTCCCGACATCTTTGGGATCGCCGCCTCCGGCTTCAAACTCATCTGCGCGAGCGAGGTAAATACTCCAACCGTCCTCTTCCGACTGCGCTTCGGGACACGATAGTTCGATCGTGTTCCGCCCTTTCTTCAGGTGAGAAGCCGGAAACTCTACCCAGCGATAGGTTTCACGGTTGTTCTGGGTGATTTCACCTTCGTAGCCGTTGACCTTGAAATGGAGTTTGTGGGGGGGAGGCGTTTCGGAGTCGCTATAGATGACGATCCAGGCACTCTCCGCCCGCCGATCGTCGAGATGGAGTATCTTGCGGGCGCGATTCTTA
>CAYTDF010000413.1:0-5031 GCA_964436365.1 uncultured bacterium
CCGCACTTCTAAACCGCCCTCAACACCGCCGCACTTCTCGACCGCCGTTTACACTGTGATCGGCCTTCTCGCCCCGGGCGTGAGCGTCGCGCCGTTCGCCGAAACCCAAGGGCTCCACCGCAAAGGCGGCGATTCCTCGTTCGGCGCACTGCACTGCGAAATCCTTCTGGTATTCGTCCGGTTGCGCGCGGGTCGTGCCGTCCTCTTTGATCCCCACGATCTCGTCGACTCCACGCCCGTGGCCGGGTAGGCAGAGCATGCAACGTTCCCGGTCCGCTCGTTGTTTGGGGAGTAACAGAAACGCTTTGACGGTCAGATCTTCACGGCTTTGAAAATGAATCCGCTCGCGCGTGTACTTGTCGAACTCGACACGCTCGACGATCTCCGCATTCAGCCGCCCGCGCTCCGGAAACCCGCCCAGCAACGCGAGAAGTTCTGCGCGCATTTTCTTGCGCCAGGCCTCGATCTCCTGGGGGCTTCCACCCTCGAAGGGCATTTCCGGCGTGACGTTGGCCACCCTCCCCCGGGTGTAGAGTTCACTGTCGAACTGGGGCCGTTTGCTCATGCTCTAGGTTCTCCTCGACGATCTCCCACAGAATGTGAACCGCCTTGTGCACCAGACGATAGCAGCGCAGGTGGTTGACTGTATTGAACTTCCCTTTGGTGAAGAACTCGCACGACGTCGAGCCGAATCGCTCTTGGAACCGTTCGTGGAATTGCTGGGTCAGTTGGGTGCAGCGGGTGTCGTCCTCTTCGAGGTTCTTCCGCCCATACAGGAGCCCCAACGCCATCGCCGCCCCGCTGACACATCCGCACAGGTCCGCCTGGTTGCCGACCCCGCCTCCAAAGGGTGTGGCTAACCGGAGCATCGAGGGGTTGAAATCGGAGAACCAGGCCTCTCCCATGACCGCCAGAATGGCCTCGGAGCAGTTATAACCGCCCATATACATCTTCCGGGCTTTATGCACGGCCTCTTTCAACGTCAGTTTGGGTTCCGTCAGAATCGTTGACATCAAATCACTCGCATGAATCCTTGGTAAATCCAACAGAAGAGGGCTTATCTCGGGGGCAAGGCCGTACCGGAACTTGCCGGATTTCGATTCTTGATATACCATTATATAATAGTATATTGTGGTTGTGCCCTGAAGAGTTCTCTTTGAGGGATACTCTAGGCTACCGACAGAAGCGAGATACTCAAATGGCGGAACAAGGCGACCGGCACCTGACGGACGAGGCCCTGCACGAGGAAGGCCCGATTCACGACAAGCTTTTCCCGATCATCGCCACCCGGTTGAAGGCGCTTTCGGACCCGACGCGGCTACGGATGGTCAATCTGCTCATGGGGGGAGAGCGCACTGTGGGGGAGGTGGCTGAGACCCTCGATCTTCGCCATGGGACCGCCTCTTCTCATCTCGGCATTCTCCAACGAGCCGGTCTGATCGCTCCCCGCAAAGAGGGCGTACGGGTCTTTTACCGGATCGACAACCCGATGGTGGTGGACTTGTGCAATGTCATGTGTCAGGGACTCCGTGTGGAGCTCGAGCGTACCGCCGACCTCGCCCAACATCTCCCCGACAAGCCGTAGGCAACCGGCTCACCGCTCTCTGAAGGGAAAATCGTCCAGAGTGCGGACTTCGCCGCATTGGGCGCGCTGCACCAGCGCGTGGTCGAGTAGAACCAAGGCGGCCATCGCCTCCACGATGGGAATGGCACGCGGCACCACACAGGGATCGTGACGGCCCTTGGCGGCCAGCGTCGTCTCCTCGCCCGCGTCGGTTACAGTCTGTTGTTCTTTGCCGATGGTCGCCGTGGGTTTGAGGGCCACTCGGAAGACGATCGGCTCTCCGTTGGATATTCCGCCTTGAATACCGCCTGAGAAGTTCTTTGTTGTCCGGGGAACGCCGTCTTTCATGACAAACGGGTCGTTATGTTCGGAACCGGTCAGGAGCGTCCCCTCGAAGCCCGAACCGACTTCGAAGCCTTTCGCGGCGGGTATGCTGAGCATGGCTTTGGCCAGATCCGCCTCGAGCTTGTCGAAGACCGGCGCGCCTAGCCCTGGCGGGACCTTCCGCACCACGCATTCCACTACACCGCCTACCGAATCGCTCGCCCGCCGGGCCGCATCGATAGCATCCGCCATCCGTTCCCAGGTGCTCTCTTCGGGGCAACGCACGATGTTACTGTCGACAGACTCCCGGGATACCGTTTCCAAATGTCCGGGGCTCAGCTCGCAGCTCACCTTATGAATCCGCCGCACGTAGGCGACGATTTCCACTCCCCACTCCTTCGCCAGGATCTGTTCCGCGACCGCTCCCGCCGCGACCCGGGCCACAGTCTCTCGTGCGCTGGCCCGGCCACCGCCTTGCCAGGTTCGGTAGCCGTACTTGGCGTCATACGTGAGGTCGGCGTGGGAAGGGCGGTAGACGTGTTCCATCGCCTTGTAGTGTTCCGAGCGGGAATCCTTGTTCCGCACCAGCATTGCGATCGGCGTACCCAGCGTCAGGCCATCGAAGAGTCCTGACAGAATCTCGACTTTTTCCGGTTCCTTGCGTTGGGTTGTGATCGAGCTCTGTCCGGGACGGCGGCGCTCAAGTTGTTTCTGGATCGCCTTCACATCCAACGGGAACTTCGGTGGGCAACCGTCGATCGTAACGCCCAACCCCGGGCCGTGCGATTCGCCGAATGTGCTGATCCGAAAGATTCTTCCAAACACGCTGCTCATGGTATTCCATCCATTCTCGAATAGGGCTTCCGCCGCTGAGAGTAATAATCGGGAGCCCATACATACTCTACTGTTCTTGCGCGGGGCGTGCCACGATAGACTGCTAATTGATTCCGGCCGGAGTTGGGGGTGGCCGCGGACGGAATATCGATCGTAAAGGAGTCGTTCCCATGACCGAAGCTAGCACCACCACAGTTCGCATCTTCTCCGCGCGCGCCTGTGCCGCCCCTCTCGAAAAAGCCGCCAAGCTCTTTGAAGCCCAGACCGGGATCCATGTGGAGATCAGTGTCTGTGGAAGGCACTGCGCCGAGAAGGTGGCGGAAGAATCCACAGGTAGCGTCGGTGGCGACGATTTTCTGCTCGAAATCGAGGACGCTGGGATCCACGACCTGGCCATCGGTGGGGCGGAGTACCTTCTGGATGAGGGCGAGGTACGAGGTACGGTGAGCAAAGGCCAGCGGCGCACCATCGCTTTCCGCCGCTCGGCGATCATTGTGCCCGCGGACAATCCCAAGGACATCCAATCGCTCGAGGACCTGACCAGACCCGGTGTGCGGGTGGCGATCTCCATGATCGACTGCCTCAAGGGGCTGTGGGAAGATATCACCGCGCGTCTGGGGCTCATGGATGCCATCCGCAAGAACATCACCTACCACGCCAATGGGTGTGTCGCCATCGTCGAGGCGGCCGCTGAAGGCGAGTGCGACGCGGCATTTGGCTGGACCACATTCGACCACATGGCTACCGGGCGGGTCGAGATTATCGAACTGCCTGAGGAGCAACAGGTCTGGAGAGGCACCGGTGTGGGGTTGCTCAGTTTCGCCAAGGAGCCCGAGGCCGCGACCCGCTTCATGGATTTCCTGGTCACCCCCGAGTCGCGCGCCTGTTACAAGGAGTTCGGCTGGGCCGTGCCCTAGCTCGCCTCCCCGCCAGCGGGACAAGGCCCCAAAACCGTATCTCCCGGTCGACATACGCCGTGGAAGAACTATCCTAGCGTGTCTAACGAGCATTTTCTCTGTTTGCGCGCGCGAGCCGTGTCGCGCATGCGGATCGGATAGGGGTATGCCATGGCTGAAGGCAAGAAAGTCTTAAAGGGTTGTCTGTGGGGATGTGGCGGCCTCGTGCTGATCGTTCTCATTCTTGGGGTCGGTACCGCGGTGTTTGTCGGTATCAGCGCCCAGCGTTTCGGCAAAGGGATCGAACAGTCGGATCGTGAAGTCGGTGACGGGTATCGCACCATCGACGAGGAGATCGCGTTCGCTCCGCCTGACGATGAACTCCTGAGTGAGGAGCGTGTGGATCGGCTTCTCACGATCCGTGCGGCGATGGGTGAGTATGCCAAAGAGCGCATCCAATCGCTGGAGGATGCCGGTCAAGAAATCGAAAACCATTTCGAGAGCCCCGGTTTCCGCGAGAAAATGCGGGGGGTTGGAGCGATCAAGGATATCGTCCGTCTCGGCGCGAATTTGGCATCGGATACCGGGAAAGAACATCTTCGCCTGCTGCGGGATTCCGAAATGTCGATGAAGGAGTACCGCTGGCTTATTCGTATCTATTTGGCGACTGTTGCGAAGGCCGAAGAGAATGGGCAGGAGTCTCTGGCGGAGCTTTGGAAGACGTATATCGAGCGCTTCAAGTTGGCGCGTGAGCGCGTGAGGGGTGTCGACATCCAAGCCGGAAAAAGAAAGATCCGCGGCCGCGACATGACGATTGAGCGGCTGCTAGAGGCTCTGGAAGGCGTCGAGTACAACGCCGAGAACGCCGCATTGGTCGAGCGTACGATGGACCGGCTCCTCCCCGATGACACCGTCCCGGCTTTCGACTATCTGGCGCTCCATCTGGAGGAGATGCTCGGCGGCTGGGATGCGGTTGCAACGGAACCCGCACCCGCACCCGCAAAAGCGCCTGCCCCCGCAGACTGACAGAACTCGGTATCAAGAAAGAGTGTTCTTCCAAAGAAAGTCACGGCGTCATGGTAAGCCAAAAGAGACTTCGAGCCATCGTTTCTGAGATACGAGCGTTCTGCGAATCGAATACTGACGAAGCGCAGGTGCAAAAGTACGCTCGGTTCTTCACAGAGGGGTACGACGCTTACGGTGTCCCTCAAGATGTTCATGTGGAGAGAAAAGACCAGTTCATTGAAGAGGCTCGCAAAGAACTCTCCATCGAAGACGCGTTGAAGTTGGGCGACCTGTTTCTTCAGAGCGGGAAGTACGAAGAAGCGTCCTTCGCCGTTTCTCTTGCCGAAGCCTATCGCGAGCGGTTCACGCGGGAGAGTTTCCAACGATTGGGCGAATGGCTCGATACCG
>CAYTDF010000414.1:0-5008 GCA_964436365.1 uncultured bacterium
ACGTTCTATCTGACGGCGTGGAGCAATCTGCCGCTGCTCCGTGAAGGAGGAAGCAATCCACCGAATTCGCTGGGGCTCTATGTCTACGATACATTCGGCAATCTCGAACCGATCTATCGCGACCCCAGCATCTCTTCCATGTACCCCATTCCGATTCGGACACGTAAGAATCCGCCCATCGTGGTGGACAAGGCCGCTTGGGACGGAGAACAGAAGGGCGAGGTGCTGCTTGTCGATGTTTATGAAGGCTTGAAGGGGGTACAACGCGGAGCCGTAAAAAGCCTGCGCCTTGTCGGTGTCCCGGCAAAAACCCAACCCCACATGAATATGCCGAGACTGGGTGTCACGCGAGACGATCCGGGCAAGTTCGTGCTCGGTACCGTTCCCGTCGAAGACGACGGATCGGCTTACTTCACCGTGCCTTCCGGTGTCGGCTTCTTTCTCCAGGCCTTGGATGCAGAAGGCTGCGCCGTCCAAACCATGCGCACACTGACCTACGTGCAACCCAATCAATCCGTCTCCTGCATCGGTTGTCACGAGTCCCGCGACAGCGCTCCACCTCGTACACGGCCCAGCGCCGCCGCCCGCCCGCCGTCCACCATCGCCCTCGGGCCGGAGGGCTCTTTCCCGCTACGGTTCGATACCCTGGTGCAGCCTGTGCTGGATAAGCACTGTGTGGGATGTCACCGCGAGGACGCCTCCAACGAAGCCGCCGCGAAGTTCGCGCTCACACCGGAGACCGCCTATGATAATCTGATGGGTTTTGGCAAACCCAGTTTGCGTGACCATGTTCTCGATCGGTATTACGGTGGCAAGTCGCTCATCAACATCTGTGTCGCAAAGAACAGTCAACTTTTGGACCACATACGGGGCGGTCATGAGGACGTTCAACTGAGTCCGGATGAGTTGAACCGCTTGATAACCTGGATGGATGTATACGCGCAGGAACGCGGCTCCTTCAGTGACGATCAGGAACGTCGGATCGAGCGGCTCAAGACCAGGCTGATCGGTCTTGCAGGGGAATGAATCGCTTTCCGTTGGAAGGCGTTTGCAGAGATAAGTGGAGAGTTGGATGAAAGATCGAAAGGATATTACCCGCAGACGGTTTCTCGAAACCGGCGGTTCCTGCGTGGCGACTCTCGCGGCGATGGCTGGAACGGCTCCGGCCATTCATGCCGCAACCTCGGCCAACGAGACCGTGGGGATCGGTTGTATCGGCCTCGGCGTCCGTGGAGGAACTTTGTGTCGGCAGGTGGCCGGTGTGGAGGGCGTGAAGGTTGTTGCGGCCTGCGATGTCTACAAACCCCACGTGGAGAAAGGCGTCCGTCTGAGTGAGAATCCCGATATCCGCAGATATGTGGATTACCACGATCTACTCGCGGATCCCAATGTCGACGCGGTCACTATCGCTACGCCGGACCACTGGCATTCGCGTATCCTCATTGACGCCGCCAAAGCGGGAAAAGATGTCTACATTGAAAAGGGTTGGACCCGAACCATCGCCGAAGCCAAAGCCATGCGGGCGGCGGTAAAAGAGAGTGGCATCGTTATGCAACTCGGACACCAGGGCCGCGAATCCACCGCCGGCCTCCAAGCCTCGCAGCTGATCGAAGACGGTGCTCTCGGACCGGTAACCCTTGTTCGCACCGGGCGTTTCGAGAATCGACCGCGCGCGACCCCCGTCTGGCGTTGGTATGGGGGATACGGCGAATACAACCGGCCGGATCCCACACAGGTCACACGCGATCTAGACTGGGATCGTTGGCTCGGCCCCGCGCCCAAGATTCCTTTCAGCATGGAGCATTTTTGGCATTGGCGGTGCTATTGGGCCTATGGCACCGGAGGATGTGGAGACCTTCTTTCTCACGAACTCGATTTTGTACAAATGGTCTTGGGACACGGCATCCCTGACACGTGCGTAACTTCGGGCTTGAACGCCATGCTGAAAGACGGACGTGAATTCCCCGACACTTGGAACAGCATCTATCGGTTTGAGAAGGCCGGTCGCACGGTAACCTTCGACTGCAACATGAACAGCAATGCGCGGATCCAACCGCCTGTTTTCTATGGCAAGGATGCGGTCTTGGAGTGCAACGGCATCGCCCAGAATGTGAGAGATTTCGATGTGTACGCCGATGGTAACTCGGACATCTACCGAGATCGGATCAAGTCCGGGAAGGTGCGCCCGGGTGCAAAACCTTTCATGAGTTTCGATCCCAAGAAGACATCCCCGCAACCGCTGCACATGCAAAATTATATCGACTGTGTACGCAGCCGGAAGCGCACGAAATGCAACGAGGACGAGGCGTTTATCGAAGCGGCAACCTTCCTCATGTCGGCAACCGCGTATCACAAGAAGCGCGAAGTGCGCTGGGATACGGCAAAACAAGATATCATTTGAAAGTGAACGTAAGTAAAACGGACCGAGGTGAATCAATCGTGTTGAACAACTGTGTGAAGAAATTGACGGTATGCGCCGGTTTTGCTATTGGAGTATCGGCGATCTTTCTCGTTGGCTGTGGACAGGGTGGAGACGGTGAGACTTCAGAGAGCTTCCCAAGTCGTCCACTCCAGATCATTTCTCCCTGGGCGGCGGGCGGTGCAACCGACACTGTAAGCCGAATCACGGGCGAAGGGCTTCGTCAGGTCCTGGGGAAACGTGTCAATGTGGTCAACCGGACAGGTGGAGCAGGGGTCACCGGTCATACCGCTGGCGCTCGCGCCAAGGCCGATGGTTATACACTGACCATGGTCACGGTAGAGGTGGCCATGATGCACTGGCGGGGCCTGACCGATATCAACCCGAAAGATTTCGAGCCGATTATGCTTGTGAATCAAGTCTGCGCGGCGATTGTCGTTCAGCAAGATGCGCCCTGGAAGAACATGAAGGAACTCCAGGACGCTGTACGCGAAAACCCCGGAAAACTGACTGCGTCGGGCACGGCCAAGGGCGGGATTTGGCATCTCGCATGCGCCGCTTGGACCATCGCGGCTGGGTTCCCGGCAGACCACATAACCTGGGTACCGAGTCAAGGAGCCGCACCGGCGCTACAGGAACTCAGCAGCGGGGGAGTCGATATCGCCTTCTGCGCACCGGCCGAGGCAAAAACTCTGATCGATGCTGGAAAGGCTCGGCTCCTGGCCGTCTTGAGTGACAAGCCTGATGCCTCCTTCCCCGATGTTCCAACCTCCAATGAACAGGGTGTGGAGTGCGAAATCTCTGGGTGGGCTGGAATCGGCGTGCCGAGTGGGACACCCCCGGAAATCTGCAAGCGGCTTGAATCCGCTTTGATAGAGGTGACCTCCGGCGAGGACTTCAAGACTCGAATGACAAACTCCGGATATCAAGTCAACGTAGAAGGTGCTGAGGGATTTCGTGCACGTCTGGAAAGGGATGACGTGTTGTTTGGGCGTCTGCTCAAGGATGCGGGGATCGTTCAATGAAGAGCGATCGTCTGCTCGGTGTGCTAGCCCTGGTTCTTGGAATCACGCTGTTCGTTGTCAGTTCGAGTTTCCCCGGTGCGGCAAGCAACCGGCCTGGACCTGCGTTTCTCCCCCGGCTGTTGGCGTTTCTTTTTGGCGCATGCGGACTGGTTCTCGCTCTAAGACCGGCTGTCTGTCCGAAGGATGACGGCCCCGTAGCAGCCTGGACCGCCTGGTACCGGGCGCTAGCGATGGTCGCGGGCATCGTTGTTTTCATCCTGGTCATTGAGCACGTGGGATACATCGTCGCTGCGACTGTCTTGACCGTGGTTGTCTTTCTCTTATTGGAGAACTCCTGGCTGACCTCCGCGATTGCCACACTGATTCTTGTCCCCGGCACATACACTCTCTTCTCTTCGGTTTTGGGTGTCGTACTGCCGGTCGGATGGATTGGGTGGTGAGACGATGGTAGAAGCGCTGGGACTTGTCTTTCAGCCCAATGTGCTGCTGGTGATGCTGTTTTCGGCACTCTACGGCCTGTTTGTGGGCTCCATTCCCGGACTGACCGCGACCATGGCCGTAGCGCTAATGGTTCCATTCACATTCTACATGGATCCCATCCCTGCGTTGGCGGCAATCGTCACCTTGGCGACGACGGCGATTTTCGCGGGAGACATCCCGGGTGCGTTGGTGCGCATCCCCGGTACTCCCTCTTCCGCGGCCTACACCGACGACGCCTACGCGCTTACCCGCCGTGGGAAGGCGCACACCGTCCTGGGGGTAGCGCTCGTCTTCTCGGTCATGGGCGGTCTTTTCGGTGCGATCGTCCTCTCCACCGCCGCGCCTGCACTGGCCGCTTTCGCTCTAAACTTCACTAGCTACGAATATTTCTGGCTGGCGCTCTTGGGATTGAGTTCAGCGGCCCTGGTTTCGACAGGCTCTCCGGCCAAAGGTGCACTCTCACTCGGCATCGGGTTGTTCTTGTCCACCGTGGGCTTGGATCCGGTTGATGGGCACAAACGCTTTACATTCGACCATCCCGATCTCATCGGCGGGATCAGTTTTATTCCGGCCATGATCGGTCTGTTCGGTTTCTCCGAGGTGCTCCGCAACATCCTGAGGGGGGGGGATAATGTCAAACCTCCACCGCAGAAGCGTGAAGGCATAGTCGGCGGTATCTTCCGGCTGATGTTGCGGCGTAAGAAAAGCCTGTTGCGGTCGGTGACCCTCGGTACTGGGATTGGCGCACTTCCTGGCGCGGGAGCCGACATCGCCGCCTGGGTTTCATTCGCCGCCTCGAAGAAGTTCTCGAAGACCCCCGAAGAGTACGGCAAGGGGAGTTTGGAGGGAGTGGGGGACGCCACCGCTGCGAACAATTCCGCCGTTGCGGGAGCCTGGGTCCCCGCGCTCGTCTTCGGCATCCCTGGCGACACCGTAACTGCCATCGCTATCGGCGTTCTATTGATGAAAGGTGTCCAGCCAGGGCCTGCAATTTTTGAAAAACAGCCCGAACTCATCTATTCGACGTATCTGGTTTTCTTCCTGGCCAATCTACTTTTGCTGCCACTCGGGTACCTAGCCATTC
>CAYTDF010000415.1:0-4990 GCA_964436365.1 uncultured bacterium
TTCGAGTACGCCGAGGTCTCGATCTACGATCTGTACGAAACGTTCAAGAAGATCATCGCCGACCTGGGAGAAAAAGAGCCGGTCGTGGTCGAAGACGAGAGTTATTCGGTGGACGAGAAGATGATCGAGTTGGAGTCGTTCCTCGACACCGTTGGAAAACTCCATCTGCCTTCCTTCTTGCGCACCATGCGCTCCAAACTGGAGATCATCGTCACTTTCTTGGCGTTGTTGGAACTGATTCGTCTGCGTGTGGTTATCGGCACGCAAGAGGAACTCTACGGGGATATCTGGTTGGTACGGCACCCGAGCGCCGCTCATATCGACGATGAGGGCGAGTTGGACGAACCCGAGGTCGAGGATAGAAGCGCTCCCGAGTCGGTCGAAACCGTAATCGCCCCGGAGCAGGCCGACGTGGACAGTGTGGATGTGGGCAGTGCAGATATAGAACCAGAAGATAGCGACGTGGCACCAGACGATTCCCAACCCATAGAACCCGCCGAATAGTCCGAATGGTCGACCGGGTGACCTTGGCCCGCCATGACCGGTATGCCAATAAAACTAGACATAAAAAAAGCCCGAACGTAGGCTCTCTTCCGGGTTAGTACCCATATCGGTGACTACCGATTTGCGAGACGTTCGGGCGTTTGTTTCGTTCCTTCCACTACTAGGTATCGGCTCGGGATGGAAATTCCTTATAGCGCTTCTTCGTCCCGCCGCTCACAAATCCTTGCCGAAAATGTGCTAAGTCTTAGCACTGCCGGGTGTTGAGCGCTTGGACCGTTAGGGAAAGTTTTTCGAGAGATTCGGCGAACTGTACCGGAGAGTCCGTCGCGCGTCTTTGTGTGCGCTTTCAGGAACTTCTTGGGTGGGCTTTGTCGTAGGATTCGCGGAGGCGTGAGAGGGTGACATGGGTGTAGTGTTCGGTGGTTGTGAGACTCTTGTGGCCGAGGAGGTCTTGAACGAACCGCAGGTCCGCACCGTTGTCCAAAAGATGCGTCGCGCATGAATGACGTAGCGTATGAGGGGTCGCCTCGCCCAACCCCAGAGCCAAGACATATCGCCGCAGCCGGTACTGAATCGCGCGTGTGGTCAGGCGTGTGGCCCCCGGACCGAGAAAGAGCGCTTCCGGGGCGCGCTTGCCTCGGCCGTCCCTGCGTGGTTTGCGCTCTTCGAGCAAAAACGAGCCCCGTGCGCGAAGATACTCCGTAAGCGCTTCGACCGCCGACTCACCCAGCGGCACCACCTGCTCGCCCCCCCCCTTGGTTCGTATCTGGAGAGTGGCTTCACCGGGGAAGTAGTCGCTGAGGTTGAGGTTCGAAAGGGAAGAGACACGCATCCCGGTGGTGTACAACACCTCGAGCATGGCCGCATCACGTGTCCGCAGACGCGTATCCACACGCGAATCCTCGCCGGGAGCCTCGACCAACTCCGCTGTCCGCCGCTCGTCGAGAAAGACAGGAAGCCGTTTCTTCTGTTTCAGACTTCGGATGTTTTGGGTCGGATCGTTCTCGATCCGTTCGGAAAGTTTGAGCCGTCGGAAAAACCGGCGGAGCGCGGAGAGTTTGCGATTGACGGTCTTGGCGGTCCGGCCCCCGTCGATCAGGAACGAGATGAATCCCTTGATGTCGTACGGTTCGACCGAGTCGAGCGGGATCGCTTCTCCCGCGCGGCCGTTTTCGACCGCTTTCAGCTCGGCCCCTGTGTGGCTATGAAGCCAGTAGGCGGCGAACTGCCGTAAGTCTCGTGCGTACGCGTCGCGCGTACAGGCTGAGGCCCGCTTCTCCTCGGTCAAGCAACGCTCGAACCATTCCATCGCATCGCCAAGCGTCTTCATCCGGACTCCCGTTCGGCCGTTGTCGTGAACATCTTACCAGTATCGGCGGCTCCGCGCGCGGATTGACCGTTATCTTGGAAGAGCGGCACGAGAAACGTCCTCCGGGCTTCCCGGGTTCTGCGCTTGATCGCCTACGGTGTCCAGTTTGCGAACACGTAGCCTCGCGAGAATCCAGGTGGAAATCGGACAAGCGCCTCGGCCGTGGAACTTTCGAGCGTTCCCTGCAGCGGTGTGGTTGTGACTTTTATCTGGCTTTCGTATTCCGGCTGAATCGTCAGTTGAATCTCCGTGCCTACGGGCACGTAGTTGGCCTTGATGGTGACCGTGGAGGTTGTGTCCGCCACAATTTCCACGTCGGGGGTCAAATAGAACCCTCTTGAACTCTCTGAGACCTGCGTGCCGTCGATACTGGTCACGCGCACTTTCGGCGCGGTCTCGGGCGGGAAGACCCGGAGCGGAGTGCCCCAGGTATACATCGGTTCGGTATAGACGCTACCAGCAGTAAGCATGTGTCTGTTGTGTTCGTAGGATTCGATGCGGATGCGACCGTTGGAACCGACATTGACCGGTACTCCCCCATAGCCTCCACCACCTCCCAAGGCCCTTAAGTACGCTGAAACACCACCAATCTCGGGAGCCACGAGGCGAATGGCGCCACCACTTCCCCCACCGCCCGAGAAGTTGGTTTGATAGTTGTATCCAGTGTGACTCGCTATCCCGCCGTTGGCGTTGATTGCTCCAAGGTTGAAAGAAATCGAGACCGAGCTGGCGATCAATATCGCACCCCCACCGCTTCCCCCACCGGCAGGTCCGTTATTGAATCCTTCAGGGACCGGTCCCCCTCCGCCTCCTCCGGACCCTCCAACCATCGGCATCAAGAACTGGTTACCGTACGCTCGGCCTCCGCTGTTGCCTGCGCCCGGTAAGGCGTGCCCGCCCCCGCCTCCCATCACGTGTGAGCCATCGAGAGGCTCATTTGCGTGGCCTCCGCCCGGCCCATTTCCCCATTGGGTAGCCAGGCCGCCCCGAAAGCCACCGGCTCCCGCGATGGGCGCAAACAGGTTCGAGGTAACATCCTCCCCGTCTAGGTCGATCGTTCCATTGATTTGCACCTCGCCTTGCGCCAGCCAAACCACGGGAAGCGATCCGAGTTTCTCATCGTTCAGACGCAGGGTAAGATTCTGTGGGATGTAGATCGTGGTGAAATGGAAGATATTGTCGCCTTCCGGGTCCAGCGGCGGGTCGTAGGTTGTTGGATCGAAGATGATCGTGGTCGCTTCTGTCGGCTCTTCAAAAACCAGCGCGCCATCCGCACCGGTGGAGCCACTTTCAAAATGGATCTGCGCCGATACGCCAGGCGCCATCCCCAATAACAGCACACAAATCGGAATGAACCACCTGCCGAGATTTTTTTTGTGTCCAGAGTGTCCGATCATGATATCGATTTCTCCTTAATCGTTCGAATCGTTTGTGTTTCTCGTTCGTATCTCTCACGGGTCATTCCGTTGCGTGGTTTGTCACGCTGAAGACCCGTCCAGCCGCGTCGTTTGCCATTGGGGTATAGAAGTTCAACGCCGAGACGACCGGGCCGATTGCGTCCGGCGCCACCGGCAGGTACCTGTTCAAAGCCGAGAAGGTCGGCCCGATTCCGTCCGCAGCCATGGGCACGAAAGTGTTCAAAGCCGAGAGGGAGGCAATCGCATCACCCACGGGCGTCGCCAACACGTTCAGTGGATCGGATTCCACACCGGTCTCACCACCATCGCCGAAGGCGTCCCCGTCCGTATCCGCCAGCAGAGGGTTCGTTTCTCTCTGCATTTCCTCGCCGTCATTCAAACCGTCACCGTCGGAGTCCGCCGCGAAGGGATTTGTTCCTTGCTGCATTTCTTGGGTATGGGTAAGTCCGTCGCTGTCCGGGTCTTCCTCGCCGTCCGGCACGCCATCACCGTCGGTGTCGACTTGGGCGGGGTCGGTGCGGAGCAGAACTTCCTGCGCATTTGCGAGGCCGTCACCGTCGGAATCCTCCAGACCGTCGGGCGTCCCATTCCCGTCCGTATCCGCTTCCCGGCCGATCAAACCAAGCGCCTTTTCGGCGTAGAGCGGCAGGCCGTCTCCGTCGTTGTCGTTATGGCCGTAGAGGACCACGTTATCCAAGCAGCCCTGGTCGGGGCCGTCCGTGTATTCGCCGCGGAGCCGCAGATCGTTGAGCGACCAGAGCACGGCTAGCATCTCCATTTGGGTGGGGGCGTTTCCGGTCTTCGCGCTCTTCCACCCGGATGACTCATCCAAAGTGAAGCTGTAGGAACTCCAGTCGATGCCGGGAGAATCCGGCAATTCGTGCACCAGTTTGACGCCTCCGCCGGCCAGCACGATGTCATCGTCACTCACGGGGTTTCCGCTCCCCGACTGCGTGAGATCCAGCGTCAGGATTTCTCCGTACCCGAAAGCGATATTGCCCAGGAACTTCGGGGGTGCCCGCCAATCCCAAACGCCGAAGAGATTCTCATCCGTGGCGCAGATTCTCCCCCCTGAGTCGCCTTCTATTGGCACATAGTCCGGCACGCCCGTGAACTGCTGCGCGTCGCCGAAGGTACTCCAGTCTTCGTCACTCGTATCGAAATAGCTCTCCGCGATGATGGTCGGCGGATGCGCCTCCACTCGAACGGGACCTCCCATGGCTTGCCCGAGGTACGCGCCCGGCGCTACAGCGTTCACGACCGCAACAACCGGTCCCACCGCGTCTCGGGCCACCGGTACGAAAGCGTTTACGACCGAAACCAACGGTCCCACCGCGTCTGGGGCTACCGGTACGGCAACATTCACGACCGTGAGCGCGCTGAAAGTCGATCGAATCGGACTGTCGGACGCATCCAGTGGGTCAAGATCGGCGTTGACTTCGTCTCCGTCACCGATACCGTCACGATCTGTGTCTGCGTGCCGGGGATCCGTGCCATACGCGATCTCTTGCAGGTCGGAGAGGCCATCGAGGTCGCTATCGGTCTCCGCCGTGATGGAAAGATACTGTTCGCCGATCTCCACTCCTTCTCGTGAAAAATCGTCGTAGAACTTCCCGTCTTCGATGATCTGGCCGGGCTCGGCTTCCTGGGCGAGAACGGTTTTCACTCCGTTCAGTGTTCCCACGAGCACAGCGAGAGC
>CAYTDF010000416.1:0-709 GCA_964436365.1 uncultured bacterium
GAAATGAAGACAGAAGGAGCCGCCTAAAATCAACTAGAAATGGGATTGACTCGCTCATGTGCTCTTGGCCGCTATGGAAAGTACCGGACTCGATCTACAGGCATGGCTAGAACGGGTGAAGAGGGGAATAGATCCCCGACGCAGAACAAACGGACCGACAAGAAGAGCAAGCGGACCGCCGATAAAGAGAGATGGGAACCCTGAAGGCGCGTTATACGGTGAAGTGGTGGTATTCACGGGCGCACTGGAAATGCCACGCAGGGAAGCTGCAGACCTGGCAGCAAGAGTGGGGTGTACTGTGGCCGCCGGAGTAACCAAGAAAACGAGTTTATTGGTGGTCGGCGATCAAGATGTCAGAAGATTGGCAGGAGAGGCAAAGAGTTCTAAACACCGCAAGGCGGAACGGCTCATCGCGAAAGGCCATGAGATACGCATTATGGGGGAAAGTGATTTCAAAGAGCTTGTGAGGCATGCGGAGGAAAACGCCTAACAAAGCGTTCCACCGACTAAACCAGTGTCTGCTCTCCACCACCCGTGCCCCTCGATACACTCTCACGGTGTTCGAGCACTCGGGGACACGGGAAGGGGGCTGCGATTTCACGGTGGGTCAACGCCTCGCTACGCTCGGCTAACGACCCACCATACGTTGTAATACGTATATAGAGCATCGAGAAAGTTGTGTTGTTTGTTTTCGGCCTGGCTGTTGGCA
>CAYTDF010000416.1:719-4980 GCA_964436365.1 uncultured bacterium
TTATCTTCAACCGGATTTTCTTGGTGGGGAGGATTCTGACCGGACCCAGCAAGCCCGAAGGAGGTAACGGGTCGAAATCCAGCAGGATTTGGTAGTGAGGGCTCTTGTCGTTGATGCCATTGCCCAAGCGCGGGAAAAGATGCGCCGGGACCGGCGGTAACTCGTCCCACCCGGCAACACGATTGATCAAAGTATTGACCACCTTCACGACCAATTCGTTATTCGTACGCCGAAAAAGACCGGTGGCGTCGAGCGACTGGCCGCGTATCCAACAGGTCCCCAACTCTGTGCCATTCAAGACGACCGCTGCTAGGTTGCCGACCTTGCCCGGCGACAAACGCAAAGCAATATCGTCCTGAATGTACTCGGCGGGAAGATCGAAACTGATTCTATAGGTACCGGTGCCGCTGAAATGTTTCGTCTCCTCAGATTCCGTCCAAGAACGTAATTCCTCGTATTCGCCGCGATGGAGAGTCTCGTCCTCTTGCGCAAGCTCGAGATTCCAGCGGCCACGAATCCGGAAGGGCGCGGGTAGCCCCTGCACAATAACGTTCCGCTGCACACGCTCGTCGCTGCTCTTCACGGTGACAGCGTATGGCCCGTTCTCTGTCGCCAGCGCCTCCAGCGTTCCTGCGGGATCGAGTTTCACGATGCGATCCAGATTGGTTTCTGTAACGTGCGGCGTATCGTCCCCCGGTTCGAAAACGATGAAAGTCGACTCGTACGGCCCGAGAACCATCGGAACTTCGGTGGCGCTCTCGCCCATCCGGTATTGCCAGACCCGCGAAACATGGCCGTCATACGGATTCCACTTCCAAGGCACTTTTCCGGTCACGCGGAATGCAATCGGTTGGCGAATAGCCTCGTCTTGGACGTTCGTCACGAAGTAGATGTCGGTGTCGTCCAACGTGCGGTGAACGAAAGTGAGGCCCTCGTTCCTGCGCGAGTCGAGGTTGGCGAAGTCGATCCCGAAATCCGGCTGACAATGGCGGCGCAGAATCCGGAGAAATGGATCGAGAGTGCTGCTGTAGAGATCGAGCGGGTTGCTGCGATCCAGCACCCGCGTCAATGTGTAGGTACGCCCCTGGCCGTAATCGACAGGCGCTCTTCCGCGACGGCCGGTGATACCATTCCAGCCTTCGGGAATGCCGAACATCCGGTCGGCAATCGCGCGCACGGCCTCATCCTGTTCGCGGTGATCCTTGTACCCCACGGACGAGTCGGGAACGCGCTCTAAAGCGATAACAGCGCCTCCGGCATCGACGAAGTCGCGAACAAACTCCATCGTCTCAAGCGGTATGGCTTCGACATTGGGCAGAACCAAGATTCGATAGCGAAGGTTGCGAACGCGAATCGACTTATCGGCAATGACCGCTCGGTTCTGGAGAATATCGTCATTGAGCAGGTCGAAGTCGTAGCCATTGGCGATCAGCAGCCCCCCCAGCCCGCCCCACTGAAACCCGCGCGTCCATTTTCGCGGGTTGCGGACATCGAGAGTCCATTGATTGGCCAAGGGAGAATAGACGGCGATATCGGCGGTGAAATCCCCCTTCTGCAGAAGACTGCAACAACGCGCCACATAATCGCCCAGCAGCGGGTAATGATCCCACCATACGTTCTGATGGCTGATCCTGACCGCGGAATAGAATGTGCGCGAAGGCGCGGGCGCGCGCTCGGGCGTGGCGGTGTAACCGATGTTGAAAAAGAGGTTGGCCCCGTAACGGAGGAATACATCACTGACGATCTTGAGCTCCTCCAGCGTCGCCCGGTACGGCTCCCAGTGGAGATAGGTATGGGCTTCGACGCTGACGATGTTCCGGCCGTAAAGATGCGCGCCGGAAGCCACGTATTTTTTAGGGCCGATGCGGGTGTCGAACCACGGCACGGCGTCCTTCTCTCCGGCGGTGATCTCCATTTCGGGGATGTGGGTTGTCCCGGCGGCCTCGATGTTGTCGGTCGTGAATCCATACGGCTGAATGCGGCCTTGGACACCGTGGCGGCTGCACCACTCGAGAAACGGTTCGAAAAAAGCTTCGAGCCCGACCTCATGGAGAAACTCGTTCACGTCGTAACGTATCTTTGGAGAGAGATCGCCAACCTCAAACCAGATCGCGGGCAAAAAACGGGTGAGATCGTAGCCCTTTCTTTCCTGAAACAGCTCCAAAAGCCCCTCGCTCCAATAGATGCTGTTGGGCAGCATGGCGACTTCGAAACTGTCGCAGAACATCGACTCGAAATTCTCTCCGAGATTCTCGCCAAAGTTCTCGACGAGTTTGGTACCCAAGGCTTCGCAATAACGCTCCATCGCGGCTTTGTTGAAATGATCGACGGCATGCCCGTGGCGTGTGAATCGCAGCCAGAAACAGGTCAAACGCCACTCACCAGGTGGGACGCGCCAAGAGAGCTGGCGGTCTTCGCCGACGCGGCCGGTCAGATCGATGAGCGACTCCGGGTCCAGCCTGCCGTCATCCAACCGCGCGGCCACGACGGCGAGCGGGATGTCGTCTTGAGCGATCGGATCCGCCGCGACTTCGAGACGTCCGACCTTCCCCGTGAACGAGGTGGGTAGCGGCCCCTCATAGAGGCTCGAACCCTCCAGATCGAGATGGGTCGGCACCATACAGCGGCTTCGGTCTTCCTGAGGCACCCATGGCCAGCCAATCACCCAGCCCGGACCGCCGAAATTGAGCGAGAACTTCATGCCCAAGCGGTTCGATTCGGCGACGGCGTGTTTGAGCAGGTCGATGAACGCGTCGGACATGTACTCGACGTTGCCCTTCTCATAGACACGAGACATGCTGATCTGTTCGACGCCGACGATGCCCTTGCTGCGCATGGACTCGAGCTGCCAGGTGATGTCGTCTTTGGTGATCGGATTGCCCATCCACCACCAGCGGGTGCGCGGCTGAGAGGCAACACCCGGCGAGGCGAATTCCTCACGAATCGCCTGTGTGTTCAGTTCCGCATGCGCGGCTTGCCCCAAGAAGATGAGACAGAGGCCGAGTGCGATCTTGTTGTTGGGCTTCCAATCGAGGTGCCGTCGTTGCATCGAGTTTATCCGGGAGACTGATTTGGGTTTCCAAACATCTTACTCGTGCTCCCTCGATCGAGCAATCGCCTTACGGTAGCGGTTGCGGTCTGTGGATCGTTTGGGCAGACCATTGGTGCTAATCTTGTTGCTGGTATTCTTGATACCGTAAGTCCACTGAGCCGGATTGTCCCTCTGGGGTTAAGCCAATTGGGGTAAGGCGAGTCGCGTGGAGAAAAGGAGTAGATTCGATGTCGATTCCTGTCGTCGTTCCTGGGCAGACAAAAATAGGTTGGATCGGAACCGGGGTGATGGGTTCCAGCATGGCGGGGCATCTTCTCGATGCGGGCTTTTCTGTGACCGTTTACACGCGCACGAAAGAGAAGGCGGCGGGGCTGCTCGACAAGGGAGCCACGTGGGCCGCATCTCCCCGAGCCGTGGCTGAGGTTTCCGATGTCATATTCTCGATCGTGGGCTTTCCGCAGGATGTGCGGGAGGTGTTGCTGGGAGAAACCGGAGCCCTCGCGGGCGCCAAACCGGGAAGCATCCTGGTGGATATGACCACCAGCGAACCTTCGCTCGCGGTCGAGATTTACGAGGCCGCTAAGGAGAAGGGAGTGCAAAGTATCGACGCTCCGGTGTCGGGTGGAGATGTCGGCGCGAGAAACGGCGCGCTCTCGATCATGATCGGCGGTGAAGAAGAAACGGTCGGTGCGTTGCAGCCTTGCTGGGAGGCGATGGGCAAGACGATCGTCTATCAGGGAGGTCCCGGGGCGGGACAGCATACGAAGATGGTCAACCAGACGTTGATCGCCGCTAATATGATCGGTGTCTGCGAAGCGCTCTTGTATGGGTATAAGGCGGGGCTAGATCTGCCGACGGTGCTGGAATCGGTCGCCAGCGGCGCGGCGGGGAGTTGGTCGCTTTCGAATCTCGGCCCACGAATGATCGACAACAACTTCGACCCCGGTTTCTTCGTCGACCACTTTGTCAAAGATATGGGGATCGTTTTGGCGGAGGCGAAAGCGATGGGGCTTTGCCTGCCCGGTCTGGCGCTGGTGCACCAGCTGTACCTCTCGGTACAAGCTCAAGGCCACGGTCAGGACGGAACCCACGCGCTGCTGCTGGCGCTCACCGGCCAGCTCGCGCTGGCGCTCGAGGCCGCGGACGAGGCGATGGGGAGCATGGGGGCGATGGGCCTCCCCGAGTGGCCACGCGTTGCAGTGCTTCACG
>CAYTDF010000417.1:0-2633 GCA_964436365.1 uncultured bacterium
GGATTGACGATCAGGTCCAGATCCGCGGTTTTAGGGTCGAACTGGGTGAAATCCAGAGCGTCCTGGCTGCGCATGCCGCGATCCAGGAAGCCGTAGTGGATGTGCGGGAGTGCGGTGGCGACACGCGCGTCATCGCGTACTGTGTCGCGAAACAGGGGGAGACTCTGGACGCCGCCGAACTCCGTAACTTCGCACGGGAGAGACTTCCCGATTACATGACTCCGTCGACATTTGTGCCGATCGAGCGTGTGCCGTTGACGCCGAACGGAAAGCTCGACCGCAAGGCACTGCCGGAACCCGCCGCCGTCCAGTCTGCGCATCAGGTTGGTTTTGTGCCGCCGCAAGGCAGATTGGAAGAGACGATTGCAGCCGTGTTCTGTGAGATTCTCGGCGCCAAGCAAGTCGGCTCTTTTGACAACTTCTTCGATCTGGGCGGGAACTCCTTAACCATCATTCAAGCGCACGACAGACTCCGTGATGAGCTCGCACGGGATATTCCCGTCGTGGCAATGTTCGAACACCCCAGCATTCATACTCTGGCGGCCTACCTGAGCCAGGACACGGGCACGGAATCGCAGGCTGTCGCGCGGCGCGCACAGGACCGCGCGGCAAAACAGAAAGAGGCCCGTGCGCGTCGCACACCGAGAGCGAGGAAAAGATGAGTTCCCCTGAGACGCACGGTGCAATGCAAGGAATCGCCATCATCGGTATGGCCGGACGCTTTCCGGGCGCGCGGAATCTCGGTGAATTCTGGCGGAACCTGCAAGACGGTGTGGAGTCGGTGAGTTTCTTCAGCGACGAAGAGCTGATTGCGGACGGCGTCGATCCGGAACTTGTTAGAGACTCTCGGTACGTAAAAGCAAACTGCCTGCTCGAAGAGATCGAATTGTTCGATGCGTCGTTTTTTGGATTTACACCGAGGGAAGCCGAACTGACGGACCCGCAGCACCGCCTTTTCTTGGAATGCGCGTGGGAAGTATTGGAGAACGCCGGTTACGCGCCCGGCGACACCTCGCTACGGACGGCCGTTTTCGGCGGCACGGGTTCGAGCACCTATCTTCTCAACCATCTCATGCAGCGCCCCGACATCATGCGTTCGGTCAGCGCCATGCAATTGACGATGGGCAACAACAAGGACTTTGTGCCCACACGTGTTTCCTACAAACTGAATCTAAAAGGCCCCAGCCTTAACGTCAATACGGCTTGCTCGACCTCTCTGGTCGCCGTGCACATGGCCTGCCAGTGCCTTCTCGACTATCAATGCGACGTGGCCCTCGCAGGTGGCGTGGGGATTCAGGTGCCGCAAAAACGCGGCTACACGTATCACGAGAGCGGTATCTCTTCACCCGACGGCCATTGCCGGGCCTTCGATGCAGAGGCCCAAGGGACAATTGGCGGGAGCGGTGTGGGCATCGTCGCGTTGAAGCGGTTGGAGGACGCGCTGGAGGATGGCGACTCGATCCGCGCGGTGATTAAGGGCTCCGCAATTAACAACGACGGTTCCGGAAAGGTCGGATTCACCGCGCCCAGTATCGACGGGCAGTCTGAGGTGATTGCCGAGGCTCTCTCCTTGGCGGAGTTCGAACCGGAGACGGTAACCTACGTCGAAACCCACGGGACGGGTACGCCGCTCGGCGACCCGATTGAGATTGCGGCGCTGACCAAAGCATTTCGTGCGGGAACTGGGAAGAATCGTTATTGCGCGATCGGTTCCATCAAGACCAACGTTGGCCACTTGGATGAAGCCGCTGGCGTGGCCGGTCTAATCAAGACCGTGCTGGCGATGGAGCACCGGCAGATTCCGGCCAGTCTCAATTTTCAGAGTCCCAACCCGAAAATCGACTTTGCGAACAGCCCTTTCTTTGTGAACGCCGAACGGTCGGAGTGGAAATCTCCGAATGCCCCACGCCGCGCGGGGATCAGTTCCTTTGGTATCGGCGGAACCAACTGCCACGTGGCGCTCGAGGAAGCGCCGTCTCTGGAGTCTTCGGATTCCGCTAGAGACTGGCAACTTCTGACTCTATCGGCAAAGACCCCGACGGCGCTGGATGCTGCCGCGAAGAATCTATCGGAACATCTCAAAAGCACCCGGGCTGCCAACTTGGCCGACGTGGCCTATACGCTACAACTCGGCCGTCAGTCATTCGAACATCGCCGAGTTGCGCTCTGTCAGAATGTCGATGATGCAATCGCTACGCTCGACTCGCCCAACTCTGAACGCGTTCTCTCCGCAGACCAGGCCCGACAAGATCGCCCGGTTGTTCTCATGTTTTCGGGGCAGGGCGCGCAGTATCCACAAATGGGCGCGGGCCTCTACGATCTCGAACCCACGTTCCGAACGGAAATCGACCGGTGCGCTGAGATTGCCGCCCCTATTCTCGGGACCGATCTACGGCAGCTGATGTATCCGGTCGAGAGTGAGCGCCGTACCGCCGAGGAGAATCTCAAACGAACCGAATACGCTCAGCCTGCGCTGTTCGCGACCGAATACGCTTTGGCGAAGCTCTGGATGCACTGGGATTTCCAGCCGGAGGCTTGCATCGGCCATAGCATCGGCGAATACGTTGCCGCCTGTTTGGCAGGTGTTTTCGGTCTCGTGGACGCTTTGGCTCTAGTCTGTGCACGCGGACAGC
>CAYTDF010000417.1:2643-4978 GCA_964436365.1 uncultured bacterium
CCGGCGGCTCGATGTTGACGGTGGCTCTTCCGGAAGAAGACGTTCAACCGTTTCTGCTGCACGGAATCGACCTAGCAGCGGTGAATGCGCCCTCCCTTTGTGTCCTATCCGGCCCAACCGAAGCCGTCGCGACGCTCTCCGCAAGACTGAACGATAACGGAGTCGATAACCGCCTGTTGCAGACTTCACACGCATTCCATTCGTCGATGTTGGATGCGATCCTGGAACCGTTCGCCGAGCGAGTTCGATCGGTGGAACGGCATGCGCCGAACCTGCCGTATGTATCAAACCTCACCGGTGATTGGATCCGTGCGGAAGAGGCCACCGATCCTGGCTACTGGGTGCAACAGGCCCGCCGGACCGTTCGCTTCTCGGCAGGAATGGAACGTCTGCTGGAGGATCCGCAAAGGGTTCTTCTCGAAGCCGGACCGGGACGAACGCTCGCAACTCTTGCCAAACGGCACAGGCAGTCCGGAAGGAAGCCCGATGTGTTGACCTCGCTTCGGCATCCGTTGGAGGATCAATCCGACGCCGCCCATCTTACGCGCACGCTTGGCCAGCTGTGGTTGGCGGGTGTTCCTGTGGATTGGTTGGCCTTCCACGTAGGCGAAAAGCGTCGCCGCATTCCGTTACCCACATACCCGTTTGAGCGCAAGCGATATTGGATCGAACCCGCACGCACACAGAACGACAGCGGTGCTTCGACGTGGGAAGACGCAGAGACGAAGAAAAGCGACGTCGCCGACTGGTTCTACGTGCCCTCCTGGAAACGTACGCTTCCGGCGCCCGCCGCACCGGCCCAGTCTTCACACCCATGCTGGTTGATACTCGAAGACGAATGTGGGATTGGCTCAGGACTCGGCAAGCGGTTGAGATTGCGAAACGAGAAAGTTGTATCTGTCGGTGTCAGCTCCGCATTCTCCAAACTGGACCCGCTCTCGTTCACAATCAATCTCAGAGACAGAAACCACTACGAGATGTTAATCGGCGAGCTTGCTGGCGCGGGATTGGACCGGTTGAATATCGTGCACGCATGGAGTCTTACTCCCGACGCCACGAGTGAACTGGAACTCCAGGATTATCTTGACCGCAGTTTTTTCAGCTTGCTCAATCTGGCGCAATCTCTGGCGCAGTGCGGCAGCCTCGATGGAATTCATATCGACGTGGTCACCAACGGCGTTCAGGATGTGACGGGATCCGAGTCTCTCCATCCGGAGAAGAATACCATCCTTGGACTTGTGAAAGTCATTCCGCAGGAGTTCACCGGCGCGCAGTGCCGGTGTTTCGATATCGATCTCTCTACACACAACGCACGCGGCCACTCGGATCTTGTTGAGAGACTTCTGCGAGAAGTGTCGTCGCCCGCATCGGATTCCATCGTCGCCCTTCGCGGGAGGCAGCGTTGGGTGCAGGAATACGAATCGACACGCCTTGAGCCCGCACACAATCCACCCGTGCGCCTGCGAGATGGGGGCACCTATTTGATTTCCGGTGGACTCGGCGGGGTCGGCCTGATTCTCGCCGAGTATCTCGTCAAGAATAACAAGGCCAAACTGATTCTTCTGGGCCGGTCCGCGTTCCCACCGCGCGACGACTGGGCCCGGCTATCTGAAGGAGACGTATCTGAATCAGGGAGCCATCCCAGATTTGACCTGAGAAACGAACTGCCACACATTGAAAACGGCGAGGCCGAGATCGGGTCCAGATTGAATATCCAGGGTCTAGAGACCTACCCCGGAGTGGAAGCGCGTGTCAACGAACTGTGCACGAGCCTGATTCTCGATTATTTCAAACGCAATCGTGTGGATGTTGCCTTGGGACACGCGTTCCAGAAATCCGACTTGCTAGAACAACTCGGCGTGAAACCGGAGTTTCATAAATTCGTTGACTTTTTCGTTAGTGTTCTGGAGGAAGACGGCCCCCTCCATGTCGACGATGGCCAGTTTGCGTTCACAGAGAAGGTTGACGGTTTCCAGAATGCCGACCGGCTGCTGGAAGGGATGCGTAGAGACTTTCCGGGTTTCTCCGGCACGCTGGATTTGCTCGAGCACTGCGCCAGCCACTACCCGGGTGCGCTCAGTGGTGCAATCCCAGCAATCAGCGTGTTGTACCCCGAGGGAAGCAGTGAACTTCTGGAAAAAGCCGGGCGAAACACCGTTGCTTACAGCAAGCGGGCCATCTATATCGAGTTGCTGAAGACAACCCTGCTGGATCTGGCCCAAAGAGACCCAGGCCGTCCGCTTCGTATCCTGGAAGTCGGAGCCGGGGACGGGATTCTGGCCAAGTCCATCGCGCCGAGCCTATCCGGATTGAATGTGGAGTATTTTGCCACCGA
>CAYTDF010000418.1:0-4967 GCA_964436365.1 uncultured bacterium
GAGGTTCGTTGATAGAGGATGATGAGCGGCGCACGCTCTATCGAGCGGCGAGAACTGTGGCGATCCTCCTTGGGCGGAGGTCTACATCCATGAAACATAGAGGCGACCGCCGAGCACGCGGCGGAAGACGGCCGCCCCGGGGAGAGCGCGTGACCGCCGGGCAAGGCGAACAAGGAGTCCGTTGTTTCGTGGCGGTCTGTCTGCCCGAGACCGTGCTCGATGTGTTGGAAGAGGTCATCGCTTGGGGAAAGCGGAAGAACCCCCATGTCCGTTGGGTGGGCCGGAGGCATATCCACTGCACGCTGGTTTTCATGGGGGATATCCCTCAGCCCGAGGTTCCACACGTCGCCGAGAGTTTTCGTCAGGCGCTGAGCGACACCCACGCTTTTCGCCTCGAACTCGGGGAGGCAGGGCTGTTTCCGGGGCGAGGCCGACCCCGAGTTCTCTGGTGGGGCATACGGGCGCAGGACGACGCGCTCAAGCGTTTGGCGCAAACCGTACGAGACTGCGCCGACGATGTTGGGCGCCTACCCGATAAGAAGGAGTTCCACGCTCACCTTACGCTTGCAAGAACCCGCGACCGCCATCCGAACTCGATTCATTGGCCGCCACCCAGTGCTGAATGGCCTCCCAACGAATCTTTTGCTGTACGGGAAGTGACGCTCTTTTCGAGCCAGCTCCGGCCGGAGGGCCCGTCTCATACGCCGGTTGCAACGTACGATCTACTGAAAGACGTTGAAAGCTAGCCCTCGCGGGAACTTTGACGCAAACGACACTTCGTTTGAGCTGGCCACAGCGACTCCCAGAGTCGCTTTCGGTAGATAGGATTTCAGAGAAACGCTCTAACGCGGTGTGTGGGGGGGGGCAAAAAAATTAACCCCGGGGGAGGAACCAAACCCCGGGGTAGTTGAATCAGCCACTGGGGAGGGGACATGGAAGGAAGTGGCCGAATCAGTAAAAAATGCTTTGAAGTTTTGAGAGTTTGTCGGTTCTTAAACTTCTATTACCTCGTGTTCCAATTTACAAGTTTGTGATTCAGGAAAGAGCCGCGAACGGAACCATCCATTCTCACGCTCCTTCCATGCCTTACCAAATATAATACAACGAACTGGGCGAAACGCAAGTTCATTGTCACGAAGTGCACGCAAATTTACGGTTACTTGACCTTTTTCGAACCAAAACGCTCCCGTTTGGAGATTCATTGCTCAAATGAACAGTGGGGTCGAGGCCGAACTAGGGAGAACGTGGCGTCTCTGCCGTTCCGTCCGCATCGAGCGGAAAGAAGTCATCCACAACGGCGTGTACGGTTCTTGTCCCCTCTACAGGAAATGGCATTTCAATACGGTGGGATCGGATTTTCCTGCCGTCCTTGGGACGTTCGAGGGGGATAATCCGGAGTTCGGCGTCTCCGGAGCGCACTGTCCGGGAATGAAATGGGGTCTCGCCCACCTTCAGCCCTCGTATGTAAAGTTCGGCCGGCAGTTCGCTGGTTAAGGTGAGTTCACAGTACCCACGTCCCTTTCGCAGTTCAGAGTTGTCGATCACAAACGGCACCGAGATGAGTAGATGAATGGTCAGCACGGCGAGGGCCAGCACCTTACCTTGGAGGGCGGACCGGTGTGTGGCGATGGCGTGTGCGAGAAGAAGATTCAAAGGAAGACCGAGCGAGACGAAAAGGTCCCAATCGCCCGTGCGGAGTTGAGGATAGAAAAGCGTGGTCCAAGCGAGCGCGCAGGATGCCATTCCCAGCAAGAAGCTCACCCATGGCTTGCAGTCTCGCTTCTTCCAGCATTGCCAGAGCCAAAAGACGAGCACAGGGACCCCAAAGGGAGCGCTCCAGGCGTGGAAGAAGAGTTTGTCGTGCAGATGGTCCCACGAGAAGAACGTGTACAAGTACGCCAAAGGGTCGTAAGGACCGTAGACCGGGGCGATGTGCGATAGAATCGGTTCCGGATGGAAGTTGAACGCGCTCCTCAGAGTGAAGAACAACACCCACGGGGCCAAGAGGATCAGCCACGGCATCCACCTTCGGCGAAACGAGTACCGCGTCGCGAAGAACGCGCCGCCCACCGCGCAGATCACGATGGGGAAAAGTAGGTGAGTGCGGCTAGCCTCCCGGAAGACGTCAATATCGAGTCCAAAGATCGGCCCCGACACCGAAATATCGAGTCCCAAGATCGACCCCGGCACCGACCACCATAGGCGGTTCCGATGCGTGATGGCCAAGAGTGCGAAGAGCCCCAGGGCGAGTGCGGCGTCGCGAATTCGAGTTCGTCTGCGCTCCGCCCAGATATCCGGCTCGGAGATGTCGGCCGGCGCCTCCACTTCCTCGGACGGTCCGTTCTCGGACCGCCTGACGATCCAAAGAGCGTGAAGCCACAACAGGGAAGGGAACGAAAAGAGTCCGCTCGTATGGCATCCGGCGGCGACCGCCAGGGCGGCGCTGGCCCATACCGGATGCAAACGTCCGTGTAAGACGTGCCACGCCGAGAACGCATAGAGCATCAGCGCCGTGTTCAGTAGCGCATAGAACTCCACCTCGCCACAGTAGACTTGCAGCAGGTATGTGGAGATTGGCAGGGCTACCGGTAACAGGGTCTTCCATCCGCCTCTGTAGAGTCGACGTCCCAGGCCCATCGCCAGAGCCAGGAAAACAACTCCCGATAGGCAGGCTCCCAGCGCGATCGCGTCGCGCGGCCACCAATCGAACCATCCGTGAAGTAGGGTGTACAGCCCTCGGTATGTGAGCAGCGTCAGCGTCGATCGGTTGAGCGCGATCGCATACAGCCTCTCGCCGATGACTGTTTTGGTACAGAACTGGCCGTCACCGTTCAGGATGTTCCAGGCTCGCAGGTTCCAGAAAATCAGGAATGCCGCGGCGAGGACGGCAAAAGCGAGAAACCTCTGTAGCGTCTTCCCTTTCACTCGCCCACCTCTGTCCCGTGCTCCGGCTCATCCTCCGCCCCGCTGGTCAACGTCGCAGGGGATTCTGCAGGGGAGGCATCCGGCGGGGTGAGGATCATATCCACCGCTCGTCTGAAGAACTTCCATTCCCGCTTTCCGCGCTCCAACTCGCGTCTGCCTTTGGCGGTCAGAGAGTAGCGCCGAATCAGCCTCTTGCCTCCACGTTCCTCCGTCTCGGAATCGAGGAGCCCCGTCCGTTCGAGACGGTGCAGGGAGGGGTAGACGGTTCCCTCGGACAACTCCAGAAGCTGCAGGCTTTCGTCGCTCAGCCAGGAGATGATCTCGTACGCGTGGCGAGGTTCCTTCTCGACCGACGCCAGGAGAAGTGTGGTTAGATTGCCCTTCAACGATTCCCGGGAGAATTTCATGATTAACCTTTACTATACAAAGCTTTGTGATACAAGGGTGTATTCTGTCTCTCGTGGGGATGAAGTTTAATTTGTTTATAATCATTTGATATTATGTTACTTAAGGCCTTGGAGTTGGAGGGGTTTATGCGACTGGGCGTTCACGTTTCAATTGCCGGAGGGCTCACAAAAGCGCTGGAAAGAGCGGTCGGACTGGGCTGTGAGACCCTACAGATCTTCGCCGGAAACCCTCGAAGTTGGCGCTCAAAGCCTCTCCTAAAGCCCGAAATTGCCGAATTTCGTAAGGAACGGGAAAGGGTTGGGTTGGAGCCGCTCGTGGTTCACATGCCTTATTTGGCGAATTTGGCGGCGAAAGACGCAGAGATACTGAACAAAAGTATAATTATGGTCCAGGAGCAGATGGAGCGGTGCGAGCTGTTGGGAGCGGACTATCTCGTGTGCCATATGGGCAAGGCTGACGATGGAAAGGCCATGGATCGTATGGAGAAGACTATCAGAAAGGCCCTTGGGCGGCGCAGGAGGGCTTGCACCTTCCTCCTAGAGACACGGCCGGGCAGGGTCGGGAAATGGGCTTTCAGCTGGCTGAAATCGGAGTGCTCCTCGACCGCCTCCAACGGCTGGATGTGGGGGTGTGCCTGGATACATGCCACGCGCACGCCGCTGGGTACGATATTTCGACTCCGGCCGGATTCAGAACCCTAAAGCAAGATGTCTTGCAATATATTGATTTATCGCGACTTAAAGTTATTCATCTTAACGATGCCTTGAGACCCGCGGGGAGCCGTATCGACAGGCACCAGCACATAGGCCAGGGGAGCATTGGCTTGGATGGATTCAAGCGGTTCATGAACTGGGCCGCGCTACGTTCCTTACCGGGCATCCTGGAGACGCCCAAGAAGAGCGAGAATGACGATGCGATGAATCTGAATGTTCTTAGAGCCTGCCTCAAAAGGCGCTCGTAGCGCGTGCGAGGTGCCTGCGGGGGGCGGGCGCTCAACGTTCTCCAATCGGAGATAGACTTTTGGAGATACTTGAATTCACTTCAGACGAAGCGACGTAAGTCGGCAAAGGGCGTGAAGAGTTAAGGGTTGCGGGTTGAGGTGCCGCGATCTGTGGGCCCACGATCCTGTAGCCATGATTCGGAAGAGAAGAGGAAATTTGGTTATTTGATTATACTCTTATACTAATCCTGCCATGGTCCTTCTGGCCGATGGTGTGCCGGTACGGTCAAGGCCGGCTTGGCAGTCTGCTCTTCGTGGACGGCATCGGTAGGTCTTTCCGGGAAGCACATTGGGTTGCTGGTTGAGTAAACATAACTTCTTTCTATTCAGTTGGTTATCCATGATATATGGTCATAATACAATGTTAATATAATGATAGGATATATAGGTACTGCTGGCCCTTTTGGCCGCATTGCATAATGTCATGTTTACCGAAGTGCAATTCTGTGCACCTGGGCTGGGTACCGTGTTTTTCACAGAGCGGAGATAGATAATGACACGGCGCATGGGGCGAGCGGAAACGCCTGATCCATGATGGGACCTTACGTAACTCCACTGACTGCCGATCCACTTAGGGCACTTTTGGTGGATGAGACTCTATATCCAGGTCATTAGTTTGCGGTTGGTGGTTGAG
>CAYTDF010000419.1:0-4963 GCA_964436365.1 uncultured bacterium
TTTAGCGCGAGCGCCCACGCCAGTCATGTTGGGAATTCCGGCCACTAAGGATAGGCGCGAACGGGGGTTCGTTGAGACATGATTTGTTGCCGATAGTTAAACGACCGATGTTGCCATACAATACCGAAAGCCACCAAAGCGTTGAAAAGGAGCATGACCGATGAGCCAGTTGACCGACAAACATTGCAACAGGCGACAGTTTCTGAAGAAGGCTACCTTGGCGAGTGGTGTGGCGGCCGCGCCGTACGTCATCACCTCAACGGCATTGGGCGGTGAAGGGCGGCCGCCAGCCAGTGAGCGTGTGGTGACCGCAGGCATCGGCGTTGGTCCCAGAGGACTGCTGAATGTGCGCGAACAGTTAGGATGCCCCGAAGCCCAAGTTGTGGCGGGCTGCGATGTGTGGAAACCCGTACGCGAGCGGGCCAAGGCCACGGTGGATGACCACTACAACAACACCGACTGCAAGGTCTACACCGATTTCCGCGAGTTGTTGGCACGCGATGACATCGACGCGGTCACGATCGCTTCGCCGGACCACTGGCACGTGCCGATGACAATCGCCGCGGCGAAGGCAGGTAAAGACGTTTGCGTGGAGAAGCCGCTGGGTGTGTCTGTTTCCCAGGACCAGAAATGCCGCGAAGCGATCAAACGCTATGATCGACTATTCCAATACGGGACGGAAGCGCGAGCGCAGGACGCGTGCCGCCTGGGTTGCGAGCTGGTACGCAACGGGCGGATCGGCGATATCCGAGAGATCCGCGTCAAAGCGCCGAACAGCGTGAGAGGTGGTTCGCGAGAGCCGATCCCGGTCCCCAGCGATCTCGACTATGATCTCTGGCTCGGCCCGGCGCCGTGGCGGCCTTATTCGGGTTGCCCGGCCGAAGGCAATAGCTGGTTTCACGTTTACGACTATGCGCTAGGTTTCATTGCCGGATGGGGAGCGCATCCGTTGGACCTGCTCCAGTGGGCTTTCGACACACATTTGGCCGGTTCATGGGAGGTCGAGGCAACGGGGGTGATTCCTAACGAAGGCTGCAACGACGTCGTCATGGATTGGGATGCGCGTATTCAGTTTTCCGGGGGCATCTCGATGAAGTATTGGGCGACCGGTGTTCCCAAGGAAGAAGATCCCCGCCTGGCAGAGCTCAACAATTACGCTCAACTGATCGGCACCGAAGGCTGGGTCGCAGTGTACTACGATAAAATGCTTTGCGAACCCGAATCGCTTCGCCAAACCCAATTGGGAAACGACGCCATCCGTTTGCCCGTCAGCGGAGGTCAAGAGCGCAATTTCATCGAATGTGTCAAATCGCGCGAGACGCCGGTTAGCAACATCGATGACGCCGTGCGGTCCGACATCATCAGTCACATCTGCGATATTGCCGTCCGCGTGGGACGGAAGGTCAGATGGGACCCAATCGAGGAGAAAATCATCGATGATGCGGAAGCCTCCCGGAGACTCACGCGGGCCATGCGTGAACCGTGGCAGTCGATCCTGATGTGATGACGAACGACGAATTACCGGTCCTTCTGCAGTGGATTCGATACCAACGCTTACTTGTTCTCTTCAGTCAGAAACGTAAAGGAGTCTATTCGTGAAACGAGGCTTTGTTATTGCATTGACGAGTTGCCTGATCTTTAGCGCGAGCACCCACGCCAGTCCGGAAGGGATCGACGCGTTCCGTGAGTTCTTCGCCCCCGGTGCGGGCAATCGGTTGGATAACGAACGTGCGCGGCGGTACATCGCCCTGTTCGACCGCGATGTCGAGAAACTGATTCCGCCGTTCGATTTCGAAAAGGGCTTACTCGATCGGAGCGGTCCGATGCCACCGCCGGAGATTGCCGAACTGGACCGTTTCGCCCGGAAACGCTACACGACCAGCGGTACGTATGCTTGGTTGTACTCGCTGGGGCGCGGGTCGGCATCGGCCATCGGTAACTTTGCATTGGCCTGGGCGTTGCCGGAATCGAAGTTCCACGGTGACGAGCGCCTCTACAACGGCGTGATCCGGGGTCTCGAAACCTATCTCGAAAACCAACTGCCCAGCGGAGAGTTCGCGTTCAGCTCGATGCGCTTCAGCAGTGTCTATGGGACCCACGAGATGGCGTGGCGTCTCGAACCTCTCCTCGCCGCGTATCTGTGCATACGGCACACGCTGCCCGAGCCGCAAGCCCAGCGCTTCCACGATGGACTGCTTCGCGCCGCTATCTATCTGCACGAGACGCCCTGCACGTCCCAATCCAACCGGGGATGTGTCTGGTGCGGCGTGATGGCCCTCGCCGCCAACGTTTTCGACCGGCCCGATCTTCTCGCCAAGCAACGTGAGGTATGGGGTTGGGTAGGCCGACGCGTTTATCACGAATCGGGTCAGGTTATCGAAGGTCCTGGGCCGGACTTCATTTATTCGTACATTTCGTTTCGCTACACATTCCTTCAGCGTCTCGCTACCGGTGATCGTGCGCTCGATGCCAAACTGCTGCACGCTCTGGATTGGCTGGGCATGATGCACGATTCATCCGGACTGCCCATGCAGTCGGTCTCGACACGTTTGGGGAACGATAGCCCCCGTTCGACCGCTCACCTGTTGGGCGCGTTGGAGTACTACGCGCGCCAGCGGCCCTACTGCGGCACGATCGCGGAGGACTACCTCAGCATCCTGGAGAAGGAGAAGTCGAGTGGCGCGACCGAGCACGGCGGGACGATGTGGATCGCGGCCGCCTTCTATCACGATCCAGACATCGCCCCCGAACCGCTTCCCGGCCACTTGCTCCGCTTTGAAGAATCGTACGCTTTCGATACGACCGACTATCTGAATGTTCGGCACGCGTATCAGACTTTGCTTCTCTTCCGTGGTGTCAAAGACCTCACCGGCTTACAGCACTGGTGTGCCGAGGGTGACCGACCGATTCTGTTTGGCTTCCGTGGCGCGGTCTCTGGGATCGAGACGTGGGGGATCGACACCGCGCGTCTTCGGATGGGCAATAACCGGCGGGTCGACACCAGCGATCTGCCCACCGCCTCCATCGACTGGGGCGGCATTCGCACCGGCTACGTCTTCGGTGACGCCTGCACCTGGGTGTTCGATGTGGCCCCGAGCACGCGCCGGGAGGTGCGGTGGGCAATCGACCGGGCACGATGCGCGGTGCCCACGCTCAAAGAAAAGAGAATCCGCTTCGAAGGCCAACGTTCACAAATCGAGATGGGGCCAATCCAACCCACGTTGGAGGAGATGCCCGGCGGTTGGATCGTACGCGCCGCCCTGCCCGAGAGCGAGCCGGTCGACTGGACTGTCTTCCACGACGGGTCCGGCGGGCCGATCGAGGTGAAGCTGAACTCTGGCCTGCTCGTCGCCGAGTTGCGAGAGGCCGGGAAACGATACGATATGGTTTTCAACGTTGGCGGTGGAGCGCAATCCGTGGACGGTGTCGATCTGGCCCCGTTGCAGATTCACGTTCGCGCGAGATGATGGAACGCCGGGCTGCACGCATCAAACGTGGAGCGGTTGGCGGGGCGGCGGTGGCGGTGTGCGCCGCGCTTCTGCATTGGGTTGTCCTCGTTTTCCACCTTCCTGTCTTTCCCGACGGCTGGGTCTGGCGGTTTCAAGAGTCTCCCCCCCCTCGCGTGTGGCCGCTCTTGCTTGTGGCCGCGATAGCTTTCTTCGTCATTCGCCAAGTCTTGCGCACGCCGAATTGTTACGGGCGGAAACTGGCCGCGCTTATCGCGTTGGGATTCGTTCTGCAACATGGATTCGCCCTGCTGGAGGGCCGCGGGCTCGAAGGCATCCGCAGCCGGATCACCGATACCGGCCACGCCGAGTTCGCGGTCGATGCCGTTCGGCAAGCGAGTCTCTACCAGACCCTCTGCAACTACGAACAACTTCTCGACGACAACCAACTCTGCGTCTACGCCCAATCCAAACCGCCCGGGCAACTCGCTTTCTATATGCTTTCAGAACGGCTCTGCAACGGAATCTACCCGGAGAGAGAAGAGAGTGACCGGTGGCTCGAACGGTTTCGTACGTTCGCCTGTTTCTTCTGGCCTGGGCTCAGTTTTCTCGTCCTCGTGCCGCTGTTCTTCTTCACGAAGACGATCCTGGATGCGGAGACGGGCATTCTCGCCTGCATTCTGTATCTGTCCATTCCTTCGGTGAATCTCATTCCGTTACACACCGACCAGGTCCTGTTTCCTACGTTTTGCATGACCGCTCTTCTGCTCGCGACGCTGGCCCACCGGCGCGGAAGCCTTTGGCTTGCCGTACTCGCGGGAGGCGTTATCTACACCGGACTTTTCTGCACCTTCGCGTTGATCTTTACCCTGCCTCTGGCGGCGGCGGTCTGTCTGGCGGGCTCGTACCCACCGGGGGGGGAGCGCCACGATCTGCGTCGATTCGCCGCGACCGGGTGCGGTGTTTTGGCGGGGATCTTGATCGTGGACCTCCTCTTCCGAATGCTGTTCGGGTACGACATCGTTGCTCGTTACCGAGGGGCCGTCGCGTTTCACACAGCCTGGTTGCACTGGCAACCGACTCTTTGGAAGAGCCTCCACTTCGCGAACATCAACACTCTCGAATTCATCCTTTGGACCGGGACCGGCGTGAGTCTGCTCGCGCTCCTTAACACGCTCCGCTCGATCGAGCGCGTCTATGCGGGTCGCATTGAAGTTGCGCCGTATCTCTCGCTCGCCCTTCTGGCGGTGCTGTTCTTTCTGACACTGTTCGGGCGAACCGAAGGTGAGGTCGCTCGGCTGTGGCTTTTTCTTGTGCCCTCTGTCTGCGTGCTCGCGGCGCATGAGCTACGCACGCGGTTTCGTGCTGACTGGACTTGGATGCTTCCGCTGCTCCTCTGTTTGCAGTTCGGCACGATCCTCTTCCTCAAACTCCATCAAGACTTTCACTGACCTCGAAAACTCGCGTCACATTCCGTTACGCATTTCATCGTGCGATTCACTCAAGGGAATCTCCCG
>CAYTDF010000420.1:0-4944 GCA_964436365.1 uncultured bacterium
GAAGAAGAACCGTGCTGCCCCCTCCCTCACACCACAACCTTCCGGTAATCGATCACTTCGAGCGGGGTGGTGATGTGCGCTTCCGGTTCGTTGCCATCGAGGTGATCCATGGCGGCTCGCACGCCGTACGCGCCCATCAACTCGGGATGTTGATCGATGGTGGAGTGCATCGTCCCGGTGCGGATGGCCTCTTGCGCGGCCTTCAGATTGTCGTAGGAGGTGATGGTTACCTGGCCGGTCTTGCCCGCCGTGTCGATGGCGCGGATCGCGCCCAAAGCCATGCTGTCGTTCGAGGCGAAGAGACCCCGAACGTTCGGATGTGCGGTGAGGATATTGGTGAAGGACCGGTAGGCTTTCTCTGTCTCCCATTCCGCTGTCTGCGAGGCTACAATCTCGATCTGCGGTTCGGCGTCGAGCACTCGTCGCACGCCTTGTTTACGTAATTCTGCGTTGATTACCCCGGGGATACCCTCCAGAATAGCCACTTCACCCACACCGCCCATGGCCGCCACCAGATCGTGCGCCGCCAGCGACGCTCCCAGCGCGTTGTCCGAACCGACGAAGGGGCACTCTAGACCGAGCTGTTTCTTCGTCTTGGCTTCGAGCGGATTGTCGATATTGACCACGTAGATCTTCTGCATCTGTGCGCGGAACAAGACCGGCACCAGACCCGACGAACTCGCCGGGGCGATCACGATGGCATCCACACGTTTGGTCATGAAGTTCTCGACGATGTTAACCTGCTGGGTAACATCCGTCTCTTTGTTGGTGCCTTGCACCAGCAGCTCCACCCCCAGCTTTTCCGCTTCCTCTCTCGCGCCAATTTCCATGGCGTGGAAGAACGGGTTCGAGAGCGCTTTCATGACCAGCGCGATACGGTATTTCTTATCTTGGGCGGAGGCGCGATTCGCGAAATTCGCTCCCAGTAGTGTTCCAGCGGCCAGGCCTAATCCTTTTAACGCTTCTCTTCGTTCCACGATCGTCACTCCTGTACTCAAGATGAACTTGTCTGACGGTAGAGTTTCCTTCGATAGTAGTCGAGCAGCACGGCAAAAATAATCATCGCCCCGATAACCATCTGCTTGACGTGGTCGGTGACCTCCATCAAATCCAGACCGTTGCGCAAGACCCCGATGATCAACGCCCCGAACAGGGTCCCGATCACTGATCCCTTACCGCCGAACAGGCTGGTTCCGCCGATGATCACCGCCGCGATGGCGTCCAACTCGTACCCTTCGCCCGCGTTCGAGTCGCCGATAAACATGCGCGACGTCTGCACGATCGCCGCGATGGAGACGCACGTTCCCGAGACCACAAAAACGAGGAACCGCGTCCAGCGTACCGGGACTCCGCTCAGATACGACGCTTTCTGATTTCCGCCCACCGCCAGCACGTTGCGGCCGAATGCGGTTCGTGTCAAAAGCAGCGCGCCCACGATCACGATCACCACCGCGATGGCCGTCGCGTACGTCACCCGGAAACCGAACACCTCGAACCAGACTCCGGCTCCGAGGAGCGTGATCTGCGGAGGCATCCCCAGCACCGGCGCGGCGTTGGTCATGTATCGTGCGAATCCACGGTGGAACATCATGAAACCGAGCGATACCACAAAACTCGGCACGCCCAACCGGGCTACGACCGCGCCCACCGCGCCGCCCGCCACCGCCCCCGGCAAGATCGCCAGAACCAAGAAGACGACGACCGCTACCAGCCACCACGATAACGCAAACGGAAGCAGGTCCGGTAGCGGTCCGGTTACAGCCGAGGCCACTCGCATGGGGAGATTGAGCGCCGTATCGGGGTCCACCTGCAACAGAAACGCGGTCGTCACGCCGCAGACCGCGAGCAGCGAGCCCACCGAGAGATCGATCTCCGCCGCGCAGATGACAAACGTCATTCCCACCGCGATGATAATGTTGACGGCGGTCTGGTTCAGAATGATCGAGAAGTTGTTGAGCGTCAGGAAGATGTCCGATTGTGTCCAGAACACGACACACAGCAGACAGAAAATCAGGCCGATTCCGAAGCTGTCGACGATCCGGCCGAGCCTCGCTCGCCACCCCCTGCCGCTTTGGATGCTTTCGCTCATCGTCTAGACAACTCCGTAGCCCTGCCGACTCGCTGGAGTCGACGGACGCGTCAGTCTAGGAGGTCTCTCCCGGTTTGGGAAGCAGAAGGCCGCGCGGTTCCGGGATACGGGAGAGTCGTCTACGCTACAGGCTCACCATCATTTCCGAATTTTGGAGTCGATCTTATGCACAGCAATCTTCGTCTACGCACGTTCCTCATCGCGTCCATGCTGATCGTTTTCAGTGTACCCGCGAGTTTCGCCGCCGATGGCGCACCGGTTTACGACGCTACGGAACTGAATGTCTATTACCGCGACTGGTTGCTTCTCGGACCTTTCCCGAACAGCCCCACACAGGACCTTGTCGACTTTAGACACGACGAACGCTGCACCGGTTTCTTCCGGGATTGGCTCGAATCGACGGGCGGTGAAGCCGCTGCGGATCCGAAACCCGGCGACACGGTCACGGTCGACGATCCCAAGTTGAAACATACCTGGTCTCTCGTGGAATCCGATACGGACAAAGTGCACCTCAATGATCGGTACCAGCCGAACGACAACATCGTGGCCTACGCCTATTGCATTATCGATTCGCCGAGCGAGCAACGCGTCGTCGCCTCGGTCGGTAGTAACGACTGCATGCGGCTCTGGGTGAACGGCGAACTGGTTCACAACTTCTTCATTCGCGATGGCCGCTGGCTTGCGGTCGATGACGATTACGTGCCGATCGCACTCAAGAAGGGCAAGAACCGTATTCTCTTCAAAGTCAACGAAGGGACCGGCAATTTTGGTCTCGCCTTCCGGCTATTGGATTACGACAAGACCGTCGACGAAGTCAGCACGTCCATCGAGACGCATAGGAAACTCTCCGTGGTGACCAACGATGACGAACTCTCGATCTTGTTCGGTACACCTCACCGTATCGAAGTGCTCGCGCCGGGAAAGCCTGTGAATCTGGAGATTATCCATCCTGAGCAGGGTGTGACCGACAGTTTCGCAATTCAGCCCGGTTTCCGCAAAACGATTCCATTGGAGAACGCACCCGAGGGTCATTTCAAAGTCCGGGCTACGCTCGAACTCGACTCCGGCCAGACAGTCGTCTCTGAACGCGATCATTTCCGGGGCCGTCTACCTCGCCACAAACTGCCCGAGCGCCTCGGAACCGACCTGGCCATGCGCGACGCCGACGGAAAACCCTACTTCCCCATCGGAACATACGGCGCGCCGGTCGACCATTACAAACAACTGCGTGAGGCGGGATACACCTTCGTGATGGGCGGCGCATCGTCGTTGGATGCCGCCCACGAAGCCGGACTTATGGTCGGCGTCGGGCTGCATGGTGGCGGCGAGGATTGGTTGGAGCATATTCGTGAGATCATCACCGAGAACCGCGACCATCCCGCCGTCATGTTCTGGATGATGTTCGACGAGCCCGGCTACAATCGCGCCGATCTGCCTTTGATGCACGAAGCCTACAAACTCATTCATGAACTCGACCCGGTTCACCCCGCCTATCTCGTGATTACCGACCCATCTGTGTATGAGACGTTTGGCCGCTGCTGCGACGTTTTGTCTGTCGATACCTACCCCGTTTCGCAAGGCGATTACGCGTCGGTCGGCACGAACATCGAAAAGGCCGTCGCGGATTCCGATGGCGACCAGGCGGTTTGGCAATGCGGGCAGCTCTTCGCCTGGCCGGGCGACCGTCTACCGACACCGCAAGAACACCGCATGATGTCGTACCTCTCGATCCAGGCCGGTGCGAAGGCCATGCTCTGGTACAGCTTCACCTGTTACACATCCAACGCGAAATACACGCCCGGCGCGGATCCCGTGCTGTGGGCCTCCCATCTCAAAATGCTGAAAGAGTTCAAAGAGTTGGAGCCGGTGCTGGTCTATCCCGGGTTGGGCGAAAAACTGGACACGGGTCATCACGCGGTCCGGGCCACCGCCAAACGCGGTCCCAACGGTTCCTACACCGTCTTTGTTATCAATACATCGCGTACAGAGACTGCGACGATGAGTGTTCAAACGCCCAGCCGTTACACCGGCCGCTTGCGGGTGCTCTTTGAGGACCGCAACGTCAAGGTCACCGACGGGATTATCCAGGAAACTCTCGAACCTCTGGCTGTGCACATTTACAGGCTGAATGGCTAACCGAACTCGGTGCGTCTTATGAACGAAAAGAACACGAAGAAAGACGAGAGAGTACATGAGAGACTCGAACCGTTGTGCATTTGGCTATCTACTACTGGTCGGCATTTTGGTGTGCGGTATGCACAGTGAAGCCGGAACCGTGGTTCGTATCGGCGCGAACAACTATCTGGAGTCGGATGGGAGACCCGTTTTCCCGATCGGGGCCTACTCACTGCCCAAGGGCTACACCTACGAACAGGGCCGTGAGATGGGCTTCAATCTCCTGAGTTGTCCGGCGAACAAAGACGTCTGGGACAGTGCGCACGCTGCCGGATTGCGGATATGGCACTCCTTCGGTTCAAGTTTCGATTTCGACCAAGGCGATGCCGAGAAGAAGAAAGCGAGCATACGAACAGTCGTCACCGAGTTCGGCGGCCACCCCGGTCTTCTGCATTGGGAGAGCATGGATGAGCCCGCGTGGACGGATGGCGAACCCGCCAAAGCTCGGGCCACGGCCGGAGGATTGGCCAAGGGCTATCGCTTCCTGAAATCTCTCGACCTGAATCATCCCGTCTATTTGAACCATGCGCCACGCAACACCGTGGACACACTCCGCCGTTACAACTCCGGTTGCGACATCGTCTGCGCGGACATTTATCCCATCATTCCCCGTATGCTGCGGTTGCCCATGTTCGCGATCACCCCCGAGGACGCTTCGAGCCAGCCCGCCGTCGAATTCT
>CAYTDF010000421.1:0-2340 GCA_964436365.1 uncultured bacterium
TCGTCTCCTCTGTGTCGGGTTCTTCCGGTACCCGAGCGTTACGTATTGTCAACCATTCTAGCGCGAACACAAGGCCCGGGAAACGAAATTATCGACTCGCCACGCAACCGGTGAGAAATACGTGTACGGTTCTGTGGATTGCTCGCGTACGGAGAACGGCTACACTCTCAACCTAAGATCAATCTAAAATGAAGCCGAATACGCCTCATCTCGTTCCTGGCGTCTTGAAAGGAACCTATCGTGCGATTCTTCAGTCTCATCCTAAGTCTTGTCTGTTGGTGCACACTCTCGTTCGACCGCACGGCGGTTGCGAATGAAGAGCCTTCGGTGAAGAAGCCTGAGGAAATCGTCCTGTACGATATGACGGGATTGTTCGAGCTCGATCTGAAGGATCCCGAACAGCGGCGCTCGTTTTGGGATCGCACGCATCTGGTGACTTCGTTGCAGGGCTTGGTCAACCGCGACGCGCCCCAGTTATACATTCGCTATAACGCAGCACCCGATGACTTCTGGCTCGAACGCCTCCGTGAGAAGGACGGGTGGCTCGATGGCGTTCCGCTCACTCGGGTCGATACCCTGAAAGCGCTTTTGCAGCGGTATTCCTCTTATTACAACGGTGTTGTCGTTTGGGACGAGCGCGTTCTCGCCACATCGAACCTCGCCTCCAGCATCGCGGGCTACGATAACCTGCTCTGTCTGCGCCACGACGCCCGGGAAAGTTCGCTCTATCACCGGCTGGTCGAGACCGGCCCGCGTCTCAAGGTTGGCGAGAGGTTACTCGCCGAGGATGGCGGACCGCTGTTTACCGGCTCGGGCCTCGTTCCCGGGACGGATCAACCCTCTACCGGAAGCGCCAAGAACGACGCCTACCGCTGGCTTATCGCACACTACATCGATACCGGCCGGACCAATCCCAAGAACATCGGGTATTATCTGGATGGCTATTGGCTGGAATGTTGGCAGCAGGGTGCGCCGCAAAACCACACCCTCACCAACCACGATTTCGTCATCGCTCGCCGGGGCACATTCTTCGATCTGAATGTCTGGGACGATGAAACGACGGTTGACGACCGTAGCCAGAAGCCGGGCACCGACGCCGACACGCTGCGCGCGTTTCTGCATGCGCTCTACCGTCAGTTTGACGGCGATGGCGTGATCCACGCCGCCGGATTCGTGCCCTGGGCTTACAAGTACACCGATCACGGCAAGGCTGGAGGTACGCACCGTGCCGTGCCTACAGAATGGAAATACTCCGAGATTCTCTCCTGCTTCAACGCCTATATGGATGCGGACGCGCTCGGGAATTCCGCAATGGCCAATGCCTCGTTCTACCAACACTACCCGCTCCCAAAACGGATTCCCCAGAACCCAAAACCGACGGTCGCTTCGCTGAAACGGCAGGGCATCTTAGACAAGGACGGCCGAATCGTGCCGAGAAGATACGTAGCGCACTACGTCGGCGACTATGACTCGGCCGCCTGGCTCTATTGGAGCGTGCCGAGGTTTTGGATGGACGAAGCGCGGGGCAAAGTGCCCTTGTCGTGGGCGTTCAACCCGAATCTCGCCGAACGGATGCCGTTGTGCATGGCCTGGACCCGGGCAACGCGTACAGAGAACGATTTCTTCATCGCCGGAGATAGCGGCGCGGGTTATTTGAATCCGGGCTTGCTCTCCGAGCCGCGCTGGCATTCCGATCTACCTTCGGGGATAGCCGCTTGGGAGCGGCACTGCACGGCGTTCTTTGAACAATGGGACATTTCGGTGACGGGTTTCGTCATCGACGGATTCGGCCCCGGCCTGCCCGAGGAAGGCTTGGACGCCTACGCGCGGTTCTCATCGGATGGCATCGTCGCGCAAAAAATCCCGCTGCAAGGGGTCCACAAAGGGATGCCCTACACCCGGATGCGCACCGACCTTCCGCGCGACGTGAAAGAAGCCGCCCGAAGCATCGCCGGCATTGTTGGGGGACGCACGCCTCAGTTCGCCGTCGCGCGGTCGATTCTGATGTCACCGTCCTGGTATCTCGAGGTGAGCGAAGAACTCGAGCGAATCGCGGCTGACGAAATCCAAATCGTCGACCTCTACACACTCTTCTGGCTTATCCGCGAGGCTGAATCCGACCCGGAAACCTACGCTGCGCCGCCGTCCTCGTACGCCGACAAGACTTCGGTCCAAGCCGCTCCCGGGGCAGAGGAAGGACTGCGCACCGTCTATATCGCCGATGGTCCTTTTCGAGTGGCAACCGTCGAGGGGAGTCAGGCCTGGAGAGCTGATGAGAAGAAGACCTTCCGCTATCTCTATTTCGACGTCGACGACAGTTTCTCCAAATCCGCCGGTGCC
>CAYTDF010000421.1:2350-3931 GCA_964436365.1 uncultured bacterium
GAACTGGAGATCGAGTATCTGGACAACGGACGGGGCGAGTTTGTGCTGCAATATGATTCCAACGACCGCCATGCCAAGCTCGGCGGCTCCTACAAAGATCTAGACCCCATCGTACGCAAGAACTCCGGGGCGTGGAAGAACAAGACCTATCGTATCGGCGACGCGAGATTCTCGAACGCGCAGAACGGAGGCACGGATTTCCGGTTCTGGAACAAGGGCGAGACTTTGTGGATACGCAAGGTAACTGTGCGCCGCGCACCCTAGTTGGATCGTCGGACTGCATTCCATCCCCGCAACCTGACTTCCTAGCACAGCGACAATAGTGATTGACCGCCATTGAGAGCGGGAGTAAAGTGTCGACATACGAAACTCATCAACCCTGGCCTCGTCAAAGGAGACGCTGAGATGACCGCACCGACCAACGTTGGACGCCGAGAATTTATGGGAACAACCGCCGCCGCCGGAGTGGGCTTGAGCCTCTATGGAATGGCGGGACCCGCTTGCGCCCGTCCGTTGGGCGCGAACGACCGCATCAACACCGGACATATCGGTGTCGGCGGCCAGGGCACCGGCCTGCTCAGGCGTGTCGCGCGGCGCGCTGAAGAAGAAGGCGACGTGCACGTACTCGCGGTTTGCGATCTCTACAACCGGCGGAAGACGCGGGCCAAGGATGTCTCTGGAGTGAACGATTCCGGTATCTATCACGACTACCGCGAGTTGCTGGAGCGCGACGATATCGACGCCGTCTTTATCGCCACCCCCGATCATTGGCACGCCGAAGTGGCGATTGACGCCATGAAACAGGGTAAGGATATCTATCTCGAAAAGCCGATGACGTTGACGGTCGATGAGGCCAAGAAGGTCTATGAGGCGTCGGTCAAATACGAACGGATTCATCAGGGCGGAGCGACGGGCGCTTCCGATCCCTGGTGTTGGGCCGCGAATGAGGCGATTGAGAAGGGGTTGATCGGCAAGGTGATTTGGAGCCAAACCTCCTATTCGCGCAACAATCCCAACGGCGAATGGAACTGGGGCATTCATCCCGATGCGGGGCCGAAGGCCACGGGTGAGGACTATGTGGACTGGAAGTTCTGGCTCGGTTCGGCACCCCGCCGGAAATGGTCCCCGGACCGGTTTTTCCGTTTCCGCAAGTTCTGGGATTATTCGGGAGATCTCGCCACGGATCTGATGTACCATCGCCTGACGCCGCTGCACATCGCGTTCGGAACCGGATTCCCCAAACGTGTCTCGGGCACCGGAGGCATTTTCTTTACGAAAGGCGTTATCGATCCCACCACCGGCCAACCGGATGTCCGCGAAGTCCCGGACACGTTTGCGATCGCCGCGGACTACTGGGTGGATCACTCGGTCAACATCCCCTCCTCGCTGGTCAACAGCACCGGCGTCCCCACGATTATTCGGGGGCATGAAGCCGATCTTTACCCTCACGGCAAGGGGATCAGGATTGTCCCTCAGGGTCCCTACAAGAAGGAGTTCGCGAAGAAACACGGAAAAGAGGAACTCGTCATCAAGGCCAGTAAGCGCCCACAACACATGAGCCAGTTCTTCTCCTGCATGCGC
>CAYTDF010000421.1:3941-4935 GCA_964436365.1 uncultured bacterium
GCGTTGAACGCGCTGGTGGCCTATCAGGTGATGTGCACCATCGGCATGAGTACCGAATCATTCAAGGTGGGCCGCCATCTCTACTTCGACGCGAAGAAGGAGCGTGTGACCAAACGCGCGTTCAAGGATATGGTCATGCGCCTGCGGTAGATCCGGATTTCCCAGATAACTTCTGTGTCCGAGTGTGATAGAATACAGTTCAGCCTTATAGACAAAGGCTTTTCTCTTGGTCTGGGATGTGAATCCGATAGTGTTTCGGGACCGCTGTACGTGAATTTCTATATAGATTCGTGGGCTGCTTCGGCCATTATCGGCTCAAAGAGGTCGAGTACGATGCGTCTCTAGCACACGCCGCAGGAGAATGAACTCTTGGACTCCAGACGGGCAGATAACTGCGGCCCCCAGAACTCCCGCGCCATCGACGCGCTGGCTGTCGCGGTCTTGTTCGGGGCGGTCGGGACTGCTGTAACGATGCTCGGCGGCATCGTGTACGCGCTGCCATTCTTCGCGATCTCCTCCTGGAACGCGATCAAGACGCTAGATATTATCCAAGCGTTCGGGAAGGTGACAAAGGAGAACCTCGCGTCTCTTCTGACGATCCCTGTTGCTTCTGTAGAGAAGGACGAGATTCAACTTCACCCCGCAGCACAATTCCTTCATGTCTATAATCCAACGTTTCACGAGCAGCGCCACATAATCGCGAATCAAGATGAAGAACCTCTTTATGCCTGGTTTCAGGAACTGTTGATCCATTCCACGGATTGGATGGCGGCTGCCGGATTCGCGGAAGCAGAGGAAACTCCCTCAAGACATCCCGGTTTGCTCCGGTGGGGGATACGAATCGTCCTCTGGAGTTTTGTCGCAGTGTTTCTTATTTGCTTTCATTATCCTGTCAGTCTACCGGGCCTGTTGACTGCGGTTACTGCTTTGAGCCTATGCCTGGAGTCAATCCCATTTCTAGTTGATTTTAGGCGGCTCCTTCTGTCTTCATTTC
>CAYTDF010000422.1:0-4920 GCA_964436365.1 uncultured bacterium
GCTCAAATGCATTCTATCACACACGGATGCAAAAGCTACCTGGGAAATCCGGGTTAGATACACCCATGATATGCGACAAGGTTTTCACATGTCAACGCTCTTTTGTGGAAAACCGAGCGATTCTTCTTGAACCTGGATTGCCCATATGGGCTCTCTGTTTTCCTCCAGAAGGGAGAGACAAGGAGATGTCCCGGTCTTGGAGGTCCGATCTCGATCTTTGTGCATCATACTTTGCCCCTCCCGAGGGTATCAACCGCCTTTGGTAACGGTTTCCCGACAGCAGCGAGGGACGAGTTCGAGCCACCAAGCCACCGGTATCCCTTGTTGATTCATCATTGATGGAAGATCGGATTGCAGTCATCACTTCATGCTATCCCGGTACAAGGCGAAGGTGGGCAATCCGCGCCAAAATCACCAAGAAAGCCTTTGTTTATGCGGTTAAACTGAATCTTAGCACATACGGATACAAAAGCTACCTGGGAAGTCCGGGCTTAATTCACTCAAAGAAGAATGACAGCCGAAATGTATGATGTGAACGGATATCTCTCAGCGTCGTCTGTTTAAGGTCTCAGACTTCTATAGATTTCTAGGGTTTGTTCGGCGGTTTGCCGCCAGGAAAATGCCGTTGCGCGTTGCCTGGCCTTCACTTTCCATTCCGATAGGTTCGGAGCGTTCCACCATTCGCTCATGGCGGCTTCCCAGGCCGGGGCGTCTTCGGGATTCAAAAGAAGTCCGGCGTCGCCGACGACCTCGGGCAGCGAACCCCGGTTCGATGTAATCACCGGAGCTCCACAACTCATCGCCTCCAGTGGCGACAATCCGAAGCCCTCAAACAGGGAAGGGAGCACAAAAAAGCGGCAACCGCAATAATACCGCCGGACCTCTTCCGGATCTTCCAGATACCCCACGAATCGTATCCGGCCATCTAGGCCCAGTTGACGCTCCGTTTCGAATATCTCGTCGTATAGCCAGCCTTTCTTCCCGATGATGACGAGATCCCCATCGATTTTGCCTTGACGCACACTATTCGCGAAACAGCGCAAAAGAAAAGAGATGTTCTTACGGGGCTCCAAAGTCCCACAAAAAAGAATGTACCCTCGTTCCAGATCGTGGGTTCGCCGAAATTCATCGATCCGTTCTCGATCTTCGATAGGGCGGAACAATGGATCCGCAGCCAGATGTGTGGATGTGATTCTTGCTTCGGAGATACCGAGATAGCGTACAATGTCCTTCTTGATAAACTCGGTGTCCGTCAGAATATGCGATGCCTTACGAATCAATCTCGGCCCGATCGATCCCCATAGAAACCTTGTTATCCGATCCTTCTGATTTGGAAATTGCAGATAGGACAGATCGTGGACCGTGATTACAGTCGTTCCCCTATAGCCTAGTGGGATGCCGATCGAGCCGCTGTGAAAGATATCGACCGGCTTCTTATGCAAACGGGTCCACAGTACGGATTGCGCCCAAAGTGTGGTGCTGCGCAAAGCGGTACTATCCTTTTCAAACCGGTCCGAGAGTCCCAGCTCAGGAATCGCTTTGTTGGAGAAAATGGTATAGCGTTCATTACCGGGGATATCATCCAACGCCTGCAAGAGCCGGGCGGTATAATAGCCGATTCCCGCCTTTTGCGCGGTCATGCAAGAACCGTCAATGCCGATATGAAGGCCCATAGCCAGCTCTTCCCAAAAGAGTCTGCAATCCAGCGACTCTATCTTTCACAAAAAGGGACGCGGAAAACTCCACGCCCCTTGGATCTCGTTGCCGGTTATGCGACGTCTCAGCGGATGTACTCGTTGAGGATATTCTCGAGCATCTCCTGACGACCGCTACGGACTTCGGGTTCGCCGTTTTCGAGGGTATAGGCTTCGAGCTCTTCCAGACCGAGTTTGCCGCTCTCGATCTTCTGTCCCAACGCCTCATCCCAGCCCGCGTAGCGGTCCGTGACGAATTTCTCGAAAGTCTTCTCCTGGACCATCTTGGCGGCGATCTTCAGACCGCGCGCGAAGGCATCCATACCGCCGATATGGGCGTGGAACAGGTCTTCGGGGTCGATGGACTGGCGGCGCAGTTTGGCGTCGAAGTTCAACCCGCCCGTCGTGAATCCACCCGCGCCCAAGATCGTGTACATCGCCAGCGTCGTATCGTAGAGGTCGGTTGGGAACTGATCCGTGTCCCAGCCCAGGAGAAGGTCGCCACGGTTGGCGTCGACCGAGCCGAATATCCCGTTCGCGACCGAGTACTCCAGTTCGTGGTGGAACGTGTGGGTCGCCAGCGTGGCGTGATTGGCTTCGATGTTCATCTTGAAGTCGTTGGCCAGGCCGTATCGCTGCAAGAATGCGTAACAGTTGCCCGCGTCGAAGTCGTATTGGTGTTTCGTGGGTTCCTTCGGTTTGGGTTCGATATAGAATTGCCCTTCGAAACCGATCTTCTTCTTATAGTCGACCGCCATCTGCAGGAACCGGCCCAGGTGGTCGAATTCCCGTTTCATGTTGGTGTTCAGAAGCGTTTCGTAGCCTTCGCGGCCACCCCAGAAGACATACCCCGAGCCGCCGAGTTCGTGGGTGATCTCCATCGCGCGTTTGACCTGACTCGCGGCGTAGGCGAAGATCGCGGGGGAGGGGTTGGTGCTCGCGCCGGACATGAAACGCCGGTTGGAGAAGAGATTGCTCGTTCCCCAGAGGAGTTTGACACCGGTGTCGGCTTGCAGTTGCTTGGCCTTCGCGACGATGACCGCCAGACGTTTGTTGGTTTCGCTGAGGGTCTCCGCCTCGGGCGAGATGTCGAGATCGTGAAAGCACCAGTATTCCGCACCCAGTTTGGTGATGAATTCGAACGCGGCTTCGAGCGTCATCTCCGCCACGCGCATCGGATCGCTGGAGTCGTTGTAGTTGCGGATCATGGTGCCCGGGCCGAAAGGATCGCTGCCGAGTCCCTTGAACGTGTGCCAGTAGCAGACGGAGAAACGGAGATGTTCGGCCATCGACTTGCCGAGAATCGTCTCTTGGGCGTTGTAATGTTTGAAGGCCAACGGTTCCTTGCTGTCGGGCCCTTGGTATTCGATTTTCTGGATTGCGGGGAAGTATTCGGCCATGATCGGTTTCCTTTTGTTCAAGCGGTCTTTTGGTGTCACATACCGGGTACACCGCACCGGCGTTCGACCGGGCGGCTCGGCGCAGTGTAGGTCAACCGCGTGCGGTTTTCGACGGCCCCAGCCCACCTGTGCGGCCGGGCTTCCAGACCGCCGCCGTTCAGGCGGTTACGCTGAATTCTTGGATGCGAAGCCGTGCAGTTGGTGGCAGCGTTCGCGGACATCTCCATAAAGTCCGGTGAAGGTCTGGTAGAGCTCCGTGTATTGCTCGTGCTTGGCTGTGTCCGGTTCGACACGGTTCGTGATCTTCACCGCGTTATCGCAGGCTTCCACCAGAGAGGTATAGAGGTTGACCCCGACACCGGCCATCAGGGCCGCGCCGAATCCCGGTCCTTCGTCGATACCCACCGTACAGATATCCCGGCCGTACACATCGGCCTGGAGTTGCCGCCAGAAGGGGCTCTTACCTCCTCCTCCCGTCGCGCGAATCTCGTCGATGGGGACACCCAGTCCGGCGATGATTTCGAGACTGTCGCGCATCGCAAACGTGATGCCTTCGAGCACGGCCCGCGCCAGGTGCGCCCGGCCGTGGCGAATGGTCAGGCCCAGGAAGCCGCCGCGCGCGTAGGGGTCCCGGTGCGGCGTTCGTTCACCGGTCAGGTAGGGCATGAACAGCAGGCCTTCTGCGCCGAGTGGGGCGGTGTCGGCCAGGGCGGTCAGGATGTCGTACGGATCTTTTCCTTCCGCCTCGGCGGCTCGGGTCTCATCGGTTGCGATCACATCGCGGTACCAGCGGAATGACAGCCCCGCTGAAAGGACCACGCCCATCAAATACCACTGATCGGGAACCGAATGACAGAACGTATGGACGCGGCCTTCGGGGTCGACTTGGACATCGTCGGAGGGGGCGAAGACTGTCCCCGATGTCCCCAGTGAAGCGATCGCTCGCCCCGGTTTGACCACACCGGTTCCCGTCGCGCCGCAGGGGTTGTCCGCTCCACCGCCGACCACGGGCGTTCCGGCCTTAAGTCCGGTCAGTCTCGCGGCTTCTTCACTGACCGTCCCGCAGATTCCCGTCGATTCGTACATGGGGGGTGCCCAGGACCAAGGAATGCCGAGCGTCTCGAAGACCTCTTTCGACCAGGTTCGGTTGGGCACATCGAACAGCAGACTTCCCGCGCCGTCGGAGACTTCGGCGGCCAGCTCGCCCGTGAGCCGGTACCGAACGTAATCTTTGGGTAAGAGCAGGCAGGCTGTCTTTGCGAAGTTTTCGGGCTCATGGTTCTTCAGCCAAAGGACTTTAGGAGCCGTGAAGCCGGTCAGAGCGGGATTACAGGTAATGGCGTGCAGTCTTCCGCCGAGCTTCTCGGTGATCTCTTCACACTCCGCCGCTGTACGTCCGTCGTTCCAGAGGATGCAGGGGCGCACCACCTCACCCTTCTTATCCAGGAACACAGACCCGTGCATCTGGCCCGACAACCCGATTCCCTTAACCTCGTCCGCTGCGATTCCGGCTTGATCCAGGCACGCGGCAACTGTTTTCTTTGTCGCTTCCCACCAGTCGGCTGGATTCTGTTCCGTCCAACCCGGTTTGGGAGTTAAGAGCGCGTATTCTTCGGTTGCGCGCGCGACGACGCGACCGTCTTCGCGTACGAGAATGGATTTCGTCCCCGATGTTCCAAGATCGATTCCGATTAGATAGGCCATTGTCCTTGCTCCGTTTCGTTTCCGTGGCTGGTGGTCGAGTGTCTCTCAAAATAACGGTCGACGGGGCGCCGCGGTGTTGGGCATGCGTCCCTTCTTGTCATGGCCGCTACTTCGGAAACGAC
>CAYTDF010000423.1:0-4919 GCA_964436365.1 uncultured bacterium
CAGGGTCCGCCGTGAGTTTGGAGACGTAGGCTTCGCTGGCGATCTTGCCGGGGTCGGTGATCTCCGGCATCTGAATGACCAGTCCCTTGGCGTTCTGCTTCCACGCCAACGGTTGCTCGTGACCGATCAGCGTAATCTCCGAATCTTTTTGCGCTCGCGCCTTTTCGAGGGTAAGCGTTTCGCCCGGCCACTCCAGACTTATCGCGTAGACCGTGTCGCCTCGGGAGGTGTAGCGGACGGTTTCCCCGTCACGGGCGAAGCGCTAGGGGCGGGTTTCGTAAATGGCCTCGCCGTTGCGGTCGAGCCACGTACCCATACTCAGCAGGCGCTGCTGCATGATCACCGGGATCCGTCCGTCGGCTGTCGGCCCCACATCCAAGAGGAGGTTGCCGCCGTGACTCACCATGTCGATGAGGATGTGTAGCAGTTCCTTCACCGACCGGTAGTTGTGGATATTTTCGTTACGGTTGTATCCGAACGACGCGCCGATCCCCCGGCATTCCTCCCAGTTGCGACCTTCCTGCAGGAGTTTGTCCGCGAGTTCCGGATCGTATTCCGTTGTGTAGAATCCGCCGTGGTTGTGGCGTATGCCTTTGCCCCAGCGGTCGTTGATCACAACCTCGTCCTTGTTGGAGGCGTTGTTGAATAGCCACGCGAGAAACTCTTCGCTACGCCACGTCTTGTCGGGGTGATCCCACTCCCCGTCGGCCCAAACGATGTCCGGCTCGTATCGCGTCACGAGATCTTTCAGTTGGGGCAACATGCGTTGCTCGACGTATTTGTCGACGTCCGAGTGGTACAGCGGGTTGAACCATTCGTAGAGGGAGTAGTAGAACCCCATCTTCAGACCTCGATCCCGGACGGCCTTGGTGAGATCGCCGCACAAATCCCGGTGCGGACCGCAGTCGACGCTGTTCCAGTTCCAACTCTCGGTGTTTGGCCAAAGACAGAAACCTTCGTGGTGCTTGGAGGTCAGGACGACGTAGCGCGCTCCCGCCTGTCCGAACAGTTCCGCCCATTCGGCCGGATCGAACAGTTCTGCTTTGAACTGATCGGCAAAATCCTGGTACTGAAATTCTTCGCCGTAGGTCTTGTCGTGGAATTCCCGGGTCTGGCTCTTGGGGTCCTGCAGACTGTTCCAGTACCATTCCGAATACTTCCCCTTACGTCCATAGGATGGCACCGAGTAGAGCCCCCAGTGGATGAATATCCCGAATTTCGCATCCCCAAACCATTGCGGATTCGCCCGCCGGTCGAGGGACTTCCAGTTTGGCTCGTAGGTCTCCGCCGTAGCGAGGATTGTGGTTGCGGCGAACGCGAGTGTGATCCCCGCAAGAAGCGTGAGGCGCTTCATTCGATTCTCTCTCCTTCGTCTAATGTACTCAGAAATGAGGACAACCGCCTACAACGTCCACGGTTTGCGCATCTCGCGAGAGAGCATGGCGTTGGCTTTCCCGTCGTTCACAAATCGTTCCTTGTCAGGGTTCCAGCGCAGCTTACGTTTTAGCATCATCGAGATATTGCCAATGTGAGCGATGCTGATGGTTCGATGGCCGATCTCTGCCGGGGCGTAGCAGGCTTTGCGCGACTTGACGCAATCGAGGAAGTTGCGCTGCTCGCCTTTTTCGCAGGTGTAGAGAGAGGTGTCGTTGCGAGTGATGACGCTCTCCAGCACCGAGACCGGGTCGGCTTCGAGTTTACCCCGCCAGCCGTCGATACCGATCCAGCCTTCGGAACCCTCAAACCGGATGCTGGGGCCGGTGGAGGTGACGATCAGTTTGACGCCGTTGGCATACCGATAGTTGACCCGGTATTTTGTGGCCGTGTTGTAGAGCCCTTCGGTCGGGAAGTCGCCCTGGCCTTCGACCTCCAGGGGGCCTGTGCGCTCGGTGTTGTTGCCCCACTGCGCCACGTCGATCAAATGCGCGCCCCAGTCGGTTATCAGCCCGCCGGAGTAATCGAGGATCCAGCGGAAGTTGAAATGACAGCGTGCGGGGCAATAGGGGGCGTAGGGCGCTTGTCCGAGCCACAAATCGTAGTCGAAACCTTTCGGCACGGGAGCGATCTCATGGCTTGCCTCGGGCCCGGGATGACCGGCGGGGAGGCCGACCCGGATGGTGTGAATCGTGCCTATTCGGCCGTTGCGGACGAGCTCGCATAGGCGGTGGTAGACATCGACCGACCGATTCTCCGAAGCGGTTTGAAACACACGCTGGTAACGCTCGACCGTGTCGCTCAGAATACGGCCCTCTTGGACGGTCAGCGTCAACGGCTTTTCGCACATGACGTCTTTCCCGGCTTCGGCGGCCATCACGGCGGGGATGACGTGCCAGTGATCCGGAGTGGATATCATTACCGCGTCGATGTCGTCGCGGGCGATCAGGTCGCGGAAATCGTTGTAGGTCGCACAGCCTTTGTAACTCCCCTGCTCGTGAGTCTCCCTGTAGAGCTCCTCCACACGGCTCTTGGCGTCCTCGCGCCGACTGCGATCGACATCGCAGACTGCGAGCACTTGGGCGTCCGGTTCCGGTAGAAACCGAGCGAGGTTGCGAGCGATGCCGTGGCTGCCGACGCCGATGAACCCCAGCGTGATCCGGTCGCTGGGCGCGACCTTTCCCGCGCGTCCCAGCGCGGACGATGGAACGATCTCGGGCGAGGAACAGGCCCCCAAGGCGGTTGCGGTGGCGCCCGCCAAGAAATGACGGCGCGAAATGCTTTTTATTCGATGTTTCACGATCTTTTCTCCAGGTTGGAGTGGTTTCGCCGCGTGCGGCCGGAACGTGAGCCATTCTACGGTGTCACGGCGATTTCGTCCATAAGCAGCCACACAGGGTGATGTGGGATGAGGCCGGGTTGCGCCCTCTTTGGCATCGCGAAACCGCCAATCCCCGCTTTTGAAAAAAAAACGCTTGACATATACCCTGGGGCGGAGTACTATGATCTGGAGTACTCCTTATGGGAGTAAATCTAACCGGGAGCCGAAGCCATGACACGCAAACCGATAGACGACCTTGGGGACCTTCAGACGTCCGTAATGGAAGCGGTCTGGGAACTCGGAGAGGCGACCGTGCGGGACGTGCGCGAACGCCTGAATCGCGACAAGGACTTGGCGTACACAACGGTTCTGTCCGCGATGCAGAAACTGGAGAAGTCCGGCTGGCTGCGGCATCGCTCCGAGGGCCGGAGCTATGTCTACCGCGCGACCCGGTCTCGGCAGAGCGAAGGGCTGCGCTCGCTGCGAGAGTTTACCCAGCGTGTGTTTCGCGGCGATCCGCATCAACTGTTTCAGCACTTCATCGACGACGAACAACTGAGTGACAAAGACCTAGCCCAGCTGCAAGAGGCGATTGCCAAACGCCGAAAGGAGAGACGCGATGCTTAGTTCCTTACTGACCGAGAATGCGTTTATCTGGCGCTGCGTGTGGCAGACCACGGTCTGTCTTGTTGCCGGAGGGCTCTTGAGCTTCCTGTGGATGCGGCGGCCCGCCCGGGCGCATCGTCTGCTTCTGCTGGCGATGGTGGCCGCTCTGGCGACACCGTTGCTGAGTCAAGCGGTTCAGCAATTGGGCTGGGGGGTTCTTCGTACGCCTCCGCCTGTAATTGAGCTCGGCGTAGAAGGAGTGGCGACTTTCGTGCCGGAGAATCCGGTTCTACCGCAACCCGACAGCTCTGTCTCGCTCTCTCCAACGGCACCCGAGCAAACCGTACCGGCAACGCAGTCCTCTCCGTCGACGGTGACTCTTGCACAGACAGAGAGCCGAGTTCATCGCGCCGTATCTCTTGTGCCGTGGACGAGCCTTCTCCTATGGGGGTGGCTCGCTCTTTCCGGTCTCTGCATGGTTCGTCTGCTCGTGTCGTTGGCCGAAGGCGCTCGGATGGTTTCCCGGGCACGGCCCGTTACGGACGAGGCGCTCAAAGATCGAGTTGAGTCCGTGGCTTCCGAACTCGGTTTGCGAAGACCGCCCGACGTGTTTCTCTCCAAGGATGCGCGGTGTCCGCAGATCTGGTGTTGGCGTGGGCGTCCGGCGTTGCTACTGCCCGATTCGGGAGAATACCTCGCGCACTCGAGCGCGTTGCGAAGCGTTTTGTGCCACGAGCTTTCGCACCTGAAACGCCACGATCATTTCGCCGTTCTTCTCTCTGAACTGCTGATCTGTCTGCTGCCTTGGCAACCTCTCGCCTGGTGGAGCAAGCGACGCCTGGTTCGTCTCAGTGAACAGAGTTGTGACGATTGGGCGCTCGCGCGCGGTTCCTCGCCAGCGGCATACGCGGAACTGGTGCTGAGTCTGCTGCCGCAATCACGGCCGTCTTTGGCTCTCACCGCCGTAACCAGCCGTAGCGGTCTGCAAGGACGGATCCACCATATCCTACGACGGGGTAGCCGCAACCCACGCGCCGGGCATGCCTGGACGCTCGCGGCGATGGTTCTCGCGGTCTGTCTTGCGGGGGGGATTGCCTTCGCGCAGAAGAGTTTGACTACGATTCCCGCATTGAGCGCAGCCGGTGCGATCTCATCCGTTGACTCGCAAGCCGAGAAGCCTATGCCGATGTCGGTACAGCGAAGAATCGACATTCCCGACAACCTGAAGGTCTCCAATCTGTCGCCGGATGGAAAGTATTTCGCGTGCTTTAGCCGTACTCGCAGCTTACTGCTTTTTAATACACACACTGGCGAGATCGAAGAAAAGGTCGATGACTTTGCCTGGCCGGAGCGCGCATTGTGGTCGTCTGATGGAAACAGACTTGCTTACATCAAGTCGGATACCTCACTGAAAAGCTTCAAACTTTGCATTGCGGATCTAAGCACAAGTGAGAAGACCGACGCCATGGACTTGGAGGACTACTACTTCCATCTTGAGGACTGGTCGCCGGATGGACGCCATATCCTCGGCGTTGAAGACCCGGGAAATCGCAAGCAG
>CAYTDF010000424.1:0-4910 GCA_964436365.1 uncultured bacterium
CGGCGGACGCTGTCCGGGGACGATGTCAACCTGACGGGGGACGATGAGTAGCCCCCGGAGATGCGGCGGAAATCAGAGCGGGACGGCCAGGAGATGGCCGTCCCGCTTTCGTATGAGTTATGCAGCCGTCCCGACTACCTTCGAACGGCGTCTACCATCTGCTTGCAGGCCTGCAGATAGATTCCTGTGTCGACCGACAGGGAGATGTATTGGACGCCCGCAGCTATCCAGCGCTTTGCGGCTTCAGGCGTGTCTGCGAATGTGCCCACGGTGAGGCCTGCTGCGTTGATGTCGGACGTTGCGGCTTTCATCCGGTCGACCACCCTTGGATCGCTTACCTGGCCCGGGATGCCCAGCGATTGCGACAGGTCATAGGGGCCAAGAAAGATGACGTCCAACCCCGGCACGGCCACGATCTCGCCCAGGTTCTCGAGCCCATCCACGCCCTCAACGTGGATGAGAACCATTTGCTCCTCGTTCAGCCGGTCGAATATGGCGGCGCCATCCGCGAAGTAGCGGGCGGCACGGGTGTAGGGTGACACACCCCGCATGCCGTCTGGCGAATACTTGGCAGCCCTGACGAGGCGTTCGGCGTCCCCGCCGTTGCAGATCTGGGGAACCTGCACGCCTGCTGCGCCGATGTCCAGGGCCCGCAGAACCTGGGGAGGGTCGTTCTCGCGAACCCTCACGATCGGTGATATGCCGGCCCCGTCCGCGATTCTGCAAAGGTCCTCGGCGCCGGAGATATCCAGGGGGCCGTGTTCGGTGTCCAGGATGACGAAGTCGAATCCGGCATATGCGGCAATTTCAAGCATTGCGCCGGAGGCGATATTCACGAAGGGGCCGATTACGACCTCACCGTCTGCGAGTCTGGATTTCAGGCTGTTGGCTGCCATGGGGCCTCCGCTGTTGGCATCTGACGGTGGGACGGGTAGGTCCCGGCGGGCGAAAGCTGCTGTGTTGCACGTAAAATATATGCCGCTCGAATCGGCCAGCAAAGCGGCATCGGGGGCGCTGGCCCATAGCTGGGTGGCCTTGACATTCCGGGCCTTACGGCCTATCATGGGCGCAGCCGGAAAGGGCCGGTTCAGTGCACCGTGGGAGGTCCGCGTGAGTTCCGAAATCCGAAAATTCGTGCTGCGTCTCAAGGTGATCGAGATGCTGGACCGATACGCGCGGGCCCGCCGGCAGATACACGTATTCCGCCAATGGAAGCGGCTGCTCATTAATCCAAACTGATGGGCCGAATTGACGGGACCTGAGGCAAGGGCAGGAATGCGACTGCCCGGACGGTGGCGATCCTGCAAGGACCGCTGCCGCCCGGGCAGTTTTTGGTGGCGGAGAATCGCGGCGTTGCTGCTCCTTCCGGGAGGAACCGACCACGACATTGCCGCCTCGATGCTTGGCTCGATCCAGGCGGACGGACAGCTCGTGGTAGAGTCCGTCCACCACTTTTGAAATGTCATCCGCGGGAATGATGCCTTCGATGGTGGCCACCCCGCCGCTGCAGGACAAGTCGTCGAACTCCCGGTCGCCAGCCTTGAAAGTTGACTCCCGGGTCTCAGTCCGAATCTCGGTCGCCTTCCGCCGTGCTCGACCCTCTGCCGCATTGGCTATCAAGATCACGAAATTAGCACCGTCAGGGTGGAACAGCCTCTCGTCCGGGGCGATCCGCTGCTTCAGGAAGCCGGCGTACTGCACGATCAGCTCGTCACCGATCGATCGGCCGAACGCCTGGTTGATATCGCCCAGGCCGTCCGGCGATATCAGGGCGCACGCGATGGTTGCGCCGCCCGCCCCGGCATTTCTGACTTCGGACGGCAGGACGACCTGGTAGAGCATCAGGCTGTTCGGCAGCTGAGTCAGCCGATTCGTCCCGGCCAGATGCATCCATCGCCTGTTGTCGGCTTCGAGTTCGGCAATGCGCTCCCTGAGTTGCTCCATCGACTCGCTGTTCTGATCTTCGGCCGGCATGACAGACCACCTGGGTTGAGGGCCTCGCCGTGCGCTGCAGTGGGCTGCTTGTCATCGGGAATCTAACCAGGCAGGATCGGTGTTGTCAACGGGTTTCGGCCGGGAAACCCGCTACCCCCAGGCGGCGCGGGGATGGTATCGGGCCGCCCCAGGGCAGGGCGTCGGGGTGAACCCCTACCGCGCGGTCTACGAGAAGCTCCACTCCGCGTACGGCCCCCAGCATTGGTGGCCGGCGGACACGCCCTTCGAGGTGATGGTGGGGGCCATCCTCACCCAGAACACCGCGTGGCGAAACGTGGAGCAGGCGATCGCCAACCTTCGGTCTTCGGGCCGGTTCGATCCCGGTCACCTGAAGGATCTGCCGGCGTCGCGGCTGGCTGAACTGATCAGGCCGGCTGGTTGTCACAACGTCAAGAGCAGGCGGCTGCAGGCCTTCCTGAGTTTTATCCTGTCAAATTACGGTGGCTCAGTCGCGCGCATGCGTTCACAGGGCCCTGTGCACACGCGTGGGGCGCTTCTGGGCGTCCACGGAATCGGTCCGGAAACCGCAGACTGCATCCTGCTCTACGCGCTGGGCCACCCGGCGTTTGTCGTCGATGCCTACACACGGCGTATCTTCGTCCGCCTGGGACTGGTAGACGACAACGTCAAGTACGACGCGCTGCAGACGCGATTTGTGGAGGCGCTTCCGGAGGACGCGGCGCTTTTCAACGAGTACCACGCCCTCATCGTGGCTCTTGGCAAGGATGTGTGCCGGCCCAAACCCCTCTGCGGCAGCTGTCCGCTGCTGGATATCTGCCCTTCGGGGAAGCAGAATGTGTCGGGGGCAGAACGGAACTCGAACTGAAAGGACCTGACATGAGTTCGTTCCAGTTGTGCTTCAACACCAGCACCATTCGCCCGACCGCGATTCAGAAGAAGATACGAATAGCCGCGGAGGCGGGATACGAGGCCGTCGAGTTGTGGAACGACGACCTGACCGGGTTCGAGCAGGCCGGCGGAGACCTCAGCGAAATCCGCACGATGCTCGAGGACGCGAACCTGTCCGTGCCAGACGTGGTCCACCTGTCCGGATGGATGGACGCGGACGAAGCCAGCTACCGGAGCCAGGTGCTTCCGGAAGCACGTCGGCTGATGGAACAGGGGGTTGCGGTCGGCGCACCCAGGATTATCGCAGGGCCGGCGCACGGCCAGGCAGACCTCGCTCTGGCCGCCGATCGGTTCCTGGAGTTGATGGCGCTTGGCAAGGAGGTCGGATGCCTGCCGTCGCTGGAATTCCTTGGTTTCGTGTCGCACGTCAGGGATGTGGACACGCTGATGGAGATCGTGAACAGGGCCGACCATCCGGACACGACAGTGGTGCTGGACGCGTTCCATATCTACAGAGGTGGTGGGCGGGATGAGGACATCCTCAAAGTACCTGGTGACCGGATCGCGATTTTCCATATCGACGATGCGCCTCCGGCCGTCAGCAGGCCACTCGACTCGTTCACGGATGGCGACCGCGTTTACCCGGGCGACGGTATTCTGGATCTGAAGGGGATGCTTCGGATGTTGGCAGACCAGGGCTTCGCCGGTCCCGTGTCGCTGGAGTTGTTCAACGCCGAACTGTATGAAGCGGATCCGCTGGAGGTGGCCAAGACCGGCGCGGAACGGGTCCGCGAGTTGATTGCGGCGGTGTAGGGCCGGAGGATGTCCGTGAGAATAGGAGACATCGAGATCAGTGGACGCACGGCGCTGGCGCCGTTGGCGGGGTTCACGGACCCCATCTTTCGGACGCTGTGCCGCGAACAGGGCGCCGCTTTGGCCACGACGGAAATGGTGAGTGCCCGTGGGCTGGCAGAAGGCCACGAGCGTACCAATCGCTACCTGGATTTTGCGCCGAACGAGCATCCGATCGCCGTCCAGATCTACGGTTCCAAGCCGGATGAGATGGCCGAGGGGGCCCGGGCCGCGGCACGGCGCGAGCCCGACATCATCGACATCAACTGCGGATGCCCGGTAAAGAAGATCGTGAGCAAGCAGGCCGGTTCCGCCTTGCTGAAAGATCCCGATCGTCTCGGACAGATCGTGGCAGCCATGCGGGAAAGTGTGCGGCAGCCGATAACGGTCAAGATCAGAAGCGGGTGGGATGACGGCGAGAACGCGGGCCAAATCGCCAAGGTGGCCGAAGAGGGCGGTGCGCACGCGATTGCCGTCCACGGCCGAAGCAGGAACGCCGGATTCTCAGGCGAGGCCGACTGGTCGACCATCGCGGACGTCAAGTCGGCCGTGTCGGTCCCCGTGATCGGCAACGGGGACGTGCGCAGCCCGGAGGATGCAGCGCGGATGATCGATCAGACGGGATGCGACATGGTGATGATCGGGCGGTGGGCCATCGGCAACCCGTGGCTGTTCGGCCGTGTCGAGGCCTATCTGGCCACCGGCACGCTGCCAGCGGAGCCTTCGGTACGAGAACGGATCGAGACCGCGAAACGGCATCTGCTGCTTTCGGTGAGGGCCAAGGGGGAGCGCCACGGAGTGAGGGAGATGCGCCGCCACCTGGCTGCCTATCTGAAGGGACTGCGCGGCGCGGCCGAGTCCCGGCAGGCATTGATGCGGGAGGACGATCCGGACGGTGTTGGACGCATTCTGGATCGTCTGGTCGAGAAGGCAGAAACGCACGCCATCGAGGAGCCTGTATCGTGACGCCCGAACGCATACGCAAGATGCTGGAGCGGGTGAGCCGGGGGGAGGTAGGTGTTGAGAATGCCCTGGGGCAGTTGGCTCGCCTTCCGTTCGAAGACCTGGGATTCGCCCGGGTCGATCACCACAGGGCCCTGCGCCAGGGATTTCCGGAGGTCATCTTCTGCCAGGGCAAGACGCCAGACCAGGTGGTGGCCATTTCCCAGAAGATCGTCGACACGGGTGCTTCCCTGCTGGCTACCAGGGCCACC